>CAKZXL010000816.1 GCA_937883885.1 uncultured Aquincola sp.
AGGAAGCGGTCGATGACCGTCACGTCGTTCATGGCAGCCCCTGTCAGTTGCCGTAGAAATCCACGCGCTGCGGCGTGTATGGCGTGCCATCGCCCAGGAATCGGCGCGTTACTTCACGGCCGCGCTCGACAGCCGCTGCTTGGCGTGCCAGTTCCAGCGCGGCGGCGCGTTCCTGCGTGATCTGGAGCTGCTGCGCCTGGATCGACTGCTTGGCCTGTAAGGCCAGAAGCTGGTTGGTCGCCTGCATGGCTTGCAGCGCGCCGGTGGCGGACTGACTCTGGCTGACCAGATCTGAGAGTGCGCTTTCGTCTTGCGCCAGGTTCTGCGACACCTGCGCCTGCATCCGCATTGCGGTATGCAGGCCATTCAAGGTGTTCTTCCAGCGCTCCTGCGCATCGCGCAGCATCTGGTCGCCGCTGACGGTCGCGGCGTACTGCTCCGGGTACAGCCGGGCGAAGGTGGCATCCATGCTCTGCACGTCGTAGGCCAGGCCGCGAGCCTCGGCGATCAGGCGTTCGGTCGTGGCGAGCGTCGAGCGCAGGCGATTGACGATGTTGAAGTCCAGCTTCTCCAGATTGCGGGCCTGGTTCATCAGCATCTGTGCTTCGTTCTGAAGCTGGTTGATCTGGTTGTTGATCTGCTCCAGCGTGCGCACGGCGGTCAGCGTGTTTTGCACGAAGTTCGACGGATCGAACACCGTCAGCGCGGACGCAGGCTGAACGGCTAGCAGCGATGCCGACAGCACGGCGGCGAGTGAGACGGACAGCAAACGGGGTTGGGTCTTCATGGTCAAACCTCCAGGGGTTGAGAAGCGAGGAAGGACGCTGCCGCCGGCGAGGACGGCAGCAGATCAGCGGCCCAATCGAGGCCACGATGGCGCAACCAGGCACCGGCGAAGCCCGGTGTGCCTGCGTCCAGCAGCACGCGATCCATGTCGCGTTGGTCTTGCGGGGTGGAAGCCCCGGCAAAGGCCAGCGTGGCTGGCCCCAGGTCGAGGTCGAACAGGCGATTGCCCAGGCGAGATTGGTAGTAGTAGTCGCGCTTGGGCTGCGCGGTCGCCACGATCTCGATCTGGCGCGCGTTCAGCCCGAAGCCCTCGTAGATCGTGCGGATCTGCGGCTCGGCCGCCTGCGGGTTGGGCAAAAAAATCCGACTGGCGCAGCTTTCGATCACCGCCGGGGCAATGCTCGAATCCTTGATGTCGGCCAGCGACTGCGTGGCGAAGATGACGCCGACATTCTTCTTGCGCAGTGTCTTGAGCCATTGGCGGATGCGGGCGGCGAACACCGGGTCATCAAGAAACAACCAGGCTTCATCGAGGATCAGCAGCGTGGGCGCGCCGTCGAAGCGTTCATCGAAGCGGGCGAACAGGTAGCCCAGCACGGCCAGCACCGCCGCCTTGCTGTGCATGAGTTCTTCCATCTCGAAGCACTGCACGGAACCCGAGCCAAGGCGATCCGAATCCGCGTCCAGCAGCTTGCCGTGGGCGCCGCCCAGCACATAGGGCGCGAGCGCCTGGCGCAGTGCGTTCGATTGCAACAGCACCGACAGGCCCGTCATCGAGCGCTGTTCGACGGGCGCACCGGCAAGGCTGCCGAGTGCCGACCAGATCGCCGCCTTCTCGTCCGGGCCGATGGCGACGCCTTCGTGCAGCAAGCGGCCTTCCAGCCATTCGGCGGCCCAGGTGCGGTAGCCCTCCTGATTGATGCGGGCCAGCGGCTGGAAAGCAATTGCGCCATCGTTGCCCAGGTCGTAGTGCTCACCGCCCAGCCCGAGGATGGTGGCGCGCATCGAGCGGCCCATGTCGAAGGCGAAGATGCGCGAGCCGGGATAGCGGCGAAACTGCATTGCCAGCGTCGCGAGCAACACCGACTTGCCCATGCCGGTCGGCCCGGCCACCAGCGTGTGGCCCACATCGCCGATGTGCGTCACCAGCCGGAACGGCGTCGCGCCATCGGTGCGGGTGACGATCAGCGGCGGGCCATCCAGATGCGCGTTCCTCTCCGGACCGGCCCACACGGCGGACAGTGGCATCATGTGCGCCAGGTTCAGCGTCGAGACGATGGGCTGGCG
>CAKZXL010000817.1 GCA_937883885.1 uncultured Aquincola sp.
AGTGGCCAGCACCTGTTCCAGCGACCAGCGGTCGGGGTTGGCGTCCAGCCCGCGCTGCGCCCATTGCCGCGCCAGCACCCGGCCCAGAAAGCCTTGCGCGCGCAGCGGGGCCAGGAACCAGGGCAGGCTGCCCTGGGTCAGGCTGTCCAGCCCATCGGCCTGCACATGCACGCGATCGCCCGCCAGGAAGGTGAGCCGGCCCCAGTCATGCAGCCGGCCGTCCGGCATCACCCAGCGCAGCGGCTGCACCGCCGGCGCGCCCAGCAGCGGTTGCGGCAGCGCATAGCGGGTGCTGCGCCCGCTGCCCAGCACCACCACCTGCGCGGCCAGTGCGCGCAGCAGCCGCGACAGCGTGGGCTGGCTGCGGCCGGTGGCCGCCTGCAGCTGCGCCGAACTGGCCACGCCCAGCTGCCGGATCAGCGCCAGCAGCGCGAAGGCATCAGCGTTGGCAGCGGCATCGTCCATGCCCGCATGCTACGCCTGAAGCCTTGCGCCGCGCATGGAAAATGAATGGCTGTTGAATAGAAAATGAATGGCAAAACTCAGCTGCTGAGCTGCGCCCAGGCCTTGTCCAGGCGCTTGGCGCTCACCGGCTGCGGCGTGCGCAGCTCCTGCGCGAACAGGCTCACGCGCAGCTCTTCCAGCAGCCAGCGGTATTCGCTCAGGCGCGCATCGGCGGTGCCCTTGAGCTCGGCCAGGCGGCGCAGCCAGCGCTGCTCCAGCGGGCGCAGCTCGGCCAGGCGCTGGGCATCGCGGGCGGGGTCGGCACGCAGCTTGTCCAGCCGCAGCACCACCGCCTTCAGGTAGCGCGGCAGGTGCGCCAGTGCCGCCCAGGGCGTGTCCAGCAAAAAGCGCTTGCCCACCAGGCGCTGCAGCTGGGCAGTGATGTCGTCGGCCACGTCCTTGGGCGGCCGGCTGTCCTTGAGCTTGCGCAGCGCGGCCGCATGCTCGGCCAGCACGGTGCCGGCCATGCGGGCCACTTCCTGCGCGATCAGGTTCAGCCGCGCCCGGCCTTCGTCCACCCGGGCCTGGAAGGCGCGTGCATCGGTGGGCAGCGGATCGGCCAGGAAGGCGCGGTCCAGCGCCACGTCGATGATCTGGTCGCGCAGCTCTTCCTGCGTGCCCAGCGGCATGAACCACACCGCCATCTGGCGCAGGTCGGGGATGTTCTTTTCCAGGTACTTCAGCGGGTCCTTGATGGCCAGGGCCACCAGCCGGCGCAGGCCGGCGCGGTGTTTGGCGGCTGCCACGTCCGGCTCGTCGAACACCTCGATCTCGACATGGCTGCGCTTGTCGATCAAGGCCGGAAAGCCCACCAGCGTCTGGCCGGCCTTGCGGATTTCCATCAGCTCGGGCAGCTCGCCGAAGGTCCAGGCGGTGTAGGTGGCGGCGGGCTTGGCGGCTTCGGGCGCGCGTGCATCGCCGGGGGCGGCGCCGTCGCGGCCGCCGCGGGCGCCAGTCGCGGGCGCCTCGCCACGGCCAGCCACGCGCTGAGGCCCACGGCCCGCAGCCGCTGGCGCACCGCCGCCCTGCCCGGCTTGAGTCGCAACTTCACCAGCGGCTTCCTGGCCTGCCAGCTTCAACCCCGCCAAGGCCTGGAAGGCCGAGCGCGCCTGGCCACCCAGCTCGGCCTTCAGCGAGGCCAGGTTGCGGCCCATGCCCAGCTGGCGGCCATGCTCGTCCACCACGCGGAAGTTCATGAACAGGTGCGGCGGCAGCGTCTCCAGCTTGAAGTCGTTGCGCTGCACCGCCAGCTGGGTGCGGTCGCGCACCGCCTTCAGCAGCGCCTCCACCAGGCCGCCCTGGGCAAAGGGCGTGGTCTCGACGAACTCGGCCGCATAGTCGGGCAGCGGCACCAGGCGCGAGCGGGGGCGCTGGTGCAGGCTTTTCACCAGCGCCAGCACCTTGTCCTTCAGCATGCCGGGCACCAGCCATTCGCAGCGCTCGTCGCTCACCTGGTTGAGCGCATAAATGGGCACGGTCACGGTCACGCCGTCCTTGGCGTCGCCGGGGTCGTGCAGGTAGCTGGCGGCGCAGTCCACGCCGCCCAGCCGCACCACCTTCGGAAAGGCGGAGGTGGTGATGCCGGCGGCTTCGTGCCGCATCAACTCCTCGCGCGTCAGCTTGAGCAGCTCGGGCTGCTGCTTGCTGGCGTGGCGGTACCAGCGCTCCAGCGCCGGGCCACTGTGCACGTCGGCGGGCAGCTGCTGGTCGTAGAAGGCGAAGATCAGGTCGTCGTCCACCAGCACGTCCTGGCGGCGGGCCTTGTGCTCCAGCTCTTCCACCTGGCGGATGAGCTTGCGGTTGTGCGCCAGAAACGGCAGCCGCGTGTCCCACTCGTCCTGCACCAGGCCTTCGCGGATGAAGATCTCGCGCGCGCCGGCCGGGTCCACCGACGCGTAGTTCACCCGCCGGTTGTTGTAGACCACGATGCCGTACAGCGTGGCCCGCTCCAGCGCCACCACCTCGCCGGCCTTTTTCTCCCAGTGCGGCTCCAGCAGCTGCTTCTTGAGCAGGTGGCCGGCGATGCGCTCGATCCAGGGGGGCTCGATCGCGGCCAGGCCGCGGCCGAAGAGGCGCGTGGTTTCCACCAGCTCG
>CAKZXL010000818.1 GCA_937883885.1 uncultured Aquincola sp.
CCGACGGCCGGCTGGAGATCCTGGACCGCAGCAGGAATGCGCGGGTGCCGCAGACGACGGTCAAGCGCGGGCTGCGCAAGGGGCGCAAGGCGGCCAACGCAGCGGTGGAACCGGTGTCGCTGGACGGGGTGATCTGAGACAGGCAGATCACAGTGCGGGCTTGAGCTTCGGGTAGGTCCTGAAGAGCTTCCACTGCTGGAAGTCCTGGATGTACGAGGGCGGAAAAGTGGCCACCACCTTGGCGTAGGCGCGCATCAGGCCCGGACCGTTCTCCAGGATCGACTTCAAGCGTGCTTCGTCCTCGAAGACGATCGGCAGCGACCGATCCGATAGTTCATAGAGCAGCATGTAGGACTGCTCTATGGTCCCTGCTTCGTCCGCCACCCTGAGACTTGCGTATTGCGTGAGCTTCGCTGCCAGTTCAAGGGAAGAACTGCTCAGCCTTCGAACCGCCTGCCCGACGGTCTGGAACGGCATCTGCACCGCCGACCAGGCAAAGGCACAGCCGCGATTGCTGCGCACCAGAAAGACGGCACCGCAGCCAGCAACCGCGGGGGCACGCGATGGCGCAAGACGAAACTCTTTCATGTAGCTCATCAACACCCTGCCTCCCCAGCCCCTGGCGCCAATGGCACCGGTGCCCCAGAGAAGGAACGCCGGCTGCGTACCGCTGTTGCGGATGTAGTGGCACCAGGCTTCGAACAGGCGTGCGTCACCGCTCATATGGCCGGCAGCCACCCGGCTGAAGTCGCTGTTGGCCACGAAGACGGCACCACAGCTCGTCAGTCCCGTGACGGCCACACCCTCGCCGGCCTGCAGCTGGACCCAGAGGCTGAAGTTGCCTTCGCGAGTGCTCTCTGCGAACTGCATGCCGCCCATGTCCATCGAGATGTTCGAGTGGATGTCCAGCTTGCAGCGCGCGTCGTCCGGTTTGTCGTCGATCAGTTCACCGGTGGTGATGTCGAAGGCCACTTGCAGGCGGCTGGGACCCAGTTCGAAGGACATGCAAACCTCCATGTCGGCGCCCCGTCATTCTGCGTCGCCGTATCCGGTCACGCCCACCCCATGCCCGCAGTCGTGGCGGCCGTCTCAGCCCGCTTCAGCTCCTGCGCCATCAGCTCCAGCACTTCCCACACCGCCCGGTTGCGCATCGCCTCCACCCGCGACTGAAAGGCCGGCAGATCGGCCAGCAGCCGCTGCGTGGCGTGACCCAGCGCACGGACCGAGCGCACGGTGGTGCCCAGGCCGTGCTCGTGGATCCACTGCACGTTGTAGCGCTCCTGCGGCATCACGCCGGTGGGTGCCAGCGCGATCACCGGCAGGCCGCGCTGCACTGCTTCGCTCAGGCTGCCGGGGCCGGGCTTGCCGATGAAGAAGTCGGCCAGGTCCATCAGCGGCGGCATGTCCTGCGTGAAGCCCACGGCCACATGCGGCGCGCTGCGCTGCAGGGCCTGCAGCTCCTGCCGCAGCGCCACGTTGTGGCCGCAGGCAAACAGCAAGGGCACCTCGTCCAGCCGGCGGGCGATGGACAGCATCTGCACCGAGCCATGGCCGCCGAACATCACCAGCCCCAGCGGTCGGTCCACCGGCAGCCCCAGCGCCTGTCGTTGACGGGCGCGCTCGGCCGCCGGCATGGCCGGCGCATGGAAGGCGGGGCGCAGCACCATGCCCGAGGTGGCCCGCACCCGCTGCGCGGGCACACCGGCCGCCAGCGCCTGCTGCACCGCGCGCGCCGTGCCGCAGACGAAGGTCTGCGCCTGCTGCGGCTCGATCCAGAAATGCGGCGGATGGTCGGCCAGGTCGGTCAGCACCGTCATGTACGGCACTTGCGGCGCAGCGGCCCGCAGGCCCTGGAACAAGGCACGGTTGAAATTGGGCACCAGGCTCACCACCAGGTCGGGCGGCGCGGCCTGCCAGTGCTGGCGCAGCAGCCGCACCATCGGCCGGTGGCCCAGGCGGATCAGCATCTGCAGCAGCTTGAGCTCCTGCGCCAGGCCCAGCGTCCAGCCGCGGCGCAGGCGCAGGTTGTAGTAGTCCTCGGGCTCGAAGCCCGTCAGCCGCCGGAAGCTGGACTGGGCGTCCAGCACCCGCGTGAGGTTGACGAGCCGTACCCGCCAGGGCCGCTGCTGCAGCGCCGCGGCTTCCTGCAGCGCCTGGGCCGCAGCGCGGTGGCCGCCGCCCGCGTCGAAGTACACGAGGTCGATGGTCTTCATGCGGGGCCCGATGCTGCACCCGCCGCATGACCGGCCGTTGACGGCGCCGTCGCGGCCACCCGGCGCAGCAGCGGCTCGCCCATGCGCAGCCGCCGGCCGGTGTGCACGCCCTCGGCCAGCGCAAAGCCCGGCGGCACGAAGACGATGAGCGTGGACCCATGCTCGAACCAGCCCAGCTCCTGCCCCTTGTGCACCCGCGCATCGCAGGGCAGCTCATGCGGGCCGGCCCAGCGCAGGTGCAGCAACACGTCCAGCGCATGCAGCCGGATGCTGGCCACCAGCACCGCCGCCACCGCCACGATGGCCAGCGGTTGCTGGTCCTGCGCCAGCCGCAGCCGCAGCACCGCACGCTCGTTGCGGCAGAAGAGGCGCTCCACGCGTTTCAAAGCCACCGGGTTGACGTTCCAGGTGTCGCCGCTCAAGTAGGTGACGTGTTCCAGCGTTGCGTCATGCGGCGCATGGAAGCGGTGGTACATCGCCGAGGTCAGCCGCAGCGTGAGGTAGGTACCGCCCTCGAACTCGCTGCTGTCCTGCGTGGGGCCGAACAGCTCGGCCATGCGGTACGGAAAGCCCTTGGCCTGGTACACGCGGCCGGCCTGCACCGTGCCGCACTCGCCCACGATGCAATCGCTGGGGCTGCACAGCACATCCGCCTCCATGCTCACCGGCCGCGCGCCGGGCACCAGCTCACGCGTGAAGCAGTCGTGCAGGCTGGCAAAGCGCTGCTGCTTTGCATCGCTCAGGTCCAGGTCGGTGAAGAGGCGCCACACCGCGATGGACAGCCGCGCCAGCCAGGGGTTGCGGATCTTGCTGAAGCGCCCCATCGCCCGCGTGAGCGCGATGCGCGGGATGCGGTTGGTCAGCAGAAAGTTGAGGTCTTCCTGCTGCAACAGGCGGCGCCAGGCGCCGGTTTTCATGGTGGTGTCAAGCATCTGGGTTAGACCCCGGGGTTGGCAAACAAGGACATGACATGGACGACACCTTCGCGCTGACGGCCCTGGCCGTGGCGGCGCTCGGCACGCTGGGTTGGGGACTGCCGCGCACGCGGCGCCGGCTGCAGTTGTCGCGGGCCAAGCACCGCTCGCTCACCGGACATGCCCGCATGGCCAAGCGCGTGGCCGGCTGGATTCCGGGCTTTTCCTACGGCCCTGACCGCTTCTTCAATGCCGACGGCGTGCCCGATGCGGTGGCTGAGCGGCGCCGCGCCGGCTTCGAGCGGCTGGCCGCGCTGTATGCCCAGCGCTTTGCCCAGGGCGCGGCGCTCACGGCGCAGGCCGCCGAGGGCTTGTCGGACCTGCAATTCACCGGCCGCTACCGCGTGCCCTTCCCTTTCAGCGCCATGGTGCGGCAGCACCTGCGCGCCGGCAGCTTCATCACGCAAGCCAGCGGCGTGATGCTGCAGGACCTGGACGGCAACGAGTTGCACGACCTGACGGGCAGCTACGGCGTCAACGTGTTCGGCGTCGACTTCTACAAGGCCTGCATGCAGGAGGCCCATGCCGCCACCATGGCCGTGGGGCCGGTGCTGGGCAGCTACCTGCCCTGCGTGGCCGACAACATCGCGCGGCTGCGCAAGATCTCGGGCCTGGACGAAGTCTCGTTCCACATGTCGGGCACCGAAGCGGTGATGCAGGCGGTGCGCCTGGCCCGCTACCACACCGGCCGCAAGCACCTGGTGCGCTTTGCCGGGGCCTATCACGGCTGGTGGGACGACGTGCAGCCCGGCCCCGGCAACCCGATGCCGCAGCGCGACACCTACACCTTGAAGGACATGGACGAGCGGACGCTGCAGGTGCTGCGCACCCGGCGTGACATCGCCTGCGTGCTGGTCAACCCGTTGCAGGCGCTGCACCCCAACTCGGCGGCGCCGGGCGATTCGTCGCTGGTGGACAGCAGCCGCCGCGCCGGCGTGGACCGCGCCGCCTACACCGCCTGGCTGCAGCAGCTGCGCCAGGTGTGCACCGAGCGCGGCATCGTGCTGATCCTGGACGAAGTGTTCGTCGGCTTTCGCCTCGGTGAGCGCGGCGCGCAGGGCTACTTCAATCTGCAGGCCGACCTGGTGACCTACGGCAAGACGCTGGGCGGCGGCCTGCCGGTGGGCGTGGTCTGCGGCAAGGCGGCGCTGATGAAGCGCTTTCGGGACGACCGGCCGGCCGACATCTGCTTTGCGCGCGGCACCTTCAACGCCCACCCCACGGTGATGGCGGCGATGAACGCCTTTCTGCGTCGGCTGGACACGCCTGAGGTGCAGGCGATCTACGACGGCCTGGACGAGCGCTGGACGGCCCACCAGGACCGCTTCAATGCGGCGCTGGCGGCGGCCGGCGTGCCGGTGCGTGTGGCCGGGCTGCAAAGCATCTGGACGGTGCTGTACACCGTGCCTTCGCGCTACAACTGGATGCTGCAGTTTTATCTCCGGGCGCATGGGCTGGCGCTGTCGTGGGTGGGCAGCGGCCGCATCGTGTTCAGCCTCAACCACAGCCAGGCCGACGTGGAGGCGGTGACGGCCCGCTTCGTGGCCGCGGCCCGCGAGATGCAGGCCGACGGCTGGTGGTGGCA
>CAKZXL010000819.1 GCA_937883885.1 uncultured Aquincola sp.
CCCAGCGCCCCGGCCGGGCATTCCCGCGCGGCCCGGCCAAGGTCACCGCCAGCGGCTACGCTTGCATCCAGCCAAGCCGGCGCTGCGTAGCCTTCGCAGGCCGGATCAATCACAGGAGAAGCCATGTCTGCAGGCGCGCGAGTCGCGGTGGGTTGGGTGGAACAGGGCCTGGTGCCCGACAAGGTGGTGCGTCTGGGCATCCGCCGGTTGCTCAAGGAGCGGCTGGACGAGATTGCCGACCGCGACGTCGAAGCCGCGGCCGACATGACCACCGCCTTCGTGCGCTCGCTCGGCCAGGCGCCGGTGGCCTTGCTCACCGAGAAGGCCAACGAACAGCACTACGAAGTGCCCGCCGCCTTTTTCCAGGCCGTGCTGGGCCCGCACCTGAAATACAGCTGCGCGCATTGGCCCGAGGGGGTGAACACCCTGGGCGAGGCCGAAGCCGCCGCGCTGGCCACCACCTGCGAACGCGCCGGCCTGGCCAACGGCCAGAACGTGCTGGAGCTGGGCTGCGGCTGGGGATCGCTGTCGCTGTGGATGGCGCAGCACTACCCCGAAAGCCTCTTCACCGGCGTGTCCAACTCGCACTCGCAGCGCGAATACATCGAGGCCCAGGCCCGTGAACGTGGGCTGCGCAACCTGCGCATCATCACCGCCGACGTGAACCACTTCGAGACCGCCGACCGCTACGACCGCGTGGTGTCGGTGGAGATGTTCGAGCATCTGCGCAACTGGCCCGAGGCCTTCCGCCGCGTGGCCGGCTGGCTCAAGCCCGACGGGCGCTTTTTCATGCACGTGTTCGCCCACCGCAGCACGCCCTACGAATTCGTGGTGCGCGACGACACCGACTGGATGAGCCAGCACTTTTTCTCCGGCGGCATGATGCCCAGCGACGACCTGGTGCTGCATTGCCAGGACGATCTCAAGCTGCAGCAGCGCTGGCGATGGAACGGCCGCCACTACGCCCGCACCTCGGAAGCCTGGCTGGCCAACATGGACGCCGCCAGGCCGCAGCTGTGGCCGCTGTTCGAGCGCACCTACGGCGCTGAAGCCAGTGTCTGGTGGACCCGCTGGCGGCTGTTTTTCCTCTCGGTGGCCGAACTCTTCGCCTACGACGAAGGCAACCAGTGGTGGGTCAGCCACTACCTGCTGGCACCGCGGGCCACCCACCGATGACGACGCTGCACGTCGCAGCGCTGGGCTTCTCGGCCGGCCTGGCCCTGGCGGTGCTGACCTGGATCGCCAGCGTGGCGCGGCACGACGCCAGCCTGGTCGACCGCGTCTGGGGCCCGATGATCGTGGCCACCGGCGGCACCATGGCCTGGCAGCTGGGCGCCACCGACCTGCGCACGGTCACCATGCTGGTGATCGCCGGCCTGTGGGCGTTGCGGCTGGCCGGCTACATCACCTGGCGCAACTGGGGCCATGGCGAAGACCGCCGCTACCAGGAGATCCGCGCGCGCAACCAGCCGGGCTTTGCCTTCAAGAGCCTGTACCTGGTGTTCGGCCTGCAGGCGGTGCTGGCCTGGATCGTGGCCTTGCCCTTCCTGGCGGCTGCGCTGGGCATGCTGGGCAATGAGCACGACTGGATGTGGCTGGACGGGCTGGGTGCCGCGCTGGCGGTCTTCGGTCTGGTGTTCGAGGCGGTGGCCGATGGCCAGATGGCCGCCTTCAAGGCCGACCCCGCGCACAAGGGCCAGGTGATGGACCGGGGACTGTGGCGCTACACCCGCCACCCCAACTACTTCGGCGAAACCTGCGTCTGGTGGGGCCTGGGTCTGATGGCGCTGGCCGCCGGTGGCTGGTGGGCCTTGCTGTCGCCGCTGCTGATGACGGTGCTGCTGCTCAAAGTCTCGGGCGTCAGCCTGCTGGAGAAGGACATGCACGAACGCCGCCCCGGCTACCGCGAGTATGTGGCGCGCACCAATGCCTTCCTGCCCGGGCCGCCCAAGTCGGGCGCAGCGGCAGCCGCCGAGGGGCGGCAGTGAGCGCGTCGGCGCCGTCCACCCGCCGACGGCCCCTGCGTGCGGCAGCGGCGGTCGCCCTGCTGGCGGCCAGCGCAGTGGTGTCGGCCACTCCGGCGCCGCCTGCAGCGGCCCGTGCAGCCGCGACGCCGGTGCCGGGGCCGGGCGCGACTGGTGCGGCCGAATGGCGCTTCGAGGTGCAGCTGGACGGCAAGCCGGTGGGCGAACACCGCTTCACGCTGAGCCCGCTGGCGGGCGCCGAGCGCCGCCTGCTCAGCGTGGCCAGCTTCGACGTCAAGCTGCTGGGCATCACCGTCTACCGCTACCGGCATGAAGCGCGCGAGCGCTGGCAGGGCGACTGCCTGGCCGAGCTCGATGCACGCACCGATGCCAACGGCAAGGCCAGCCTGGTGAAGGCCCAGCTCGACGGCCAGACGCTCACCGTCACCTCGCCGGCGGGCACCGCACCGCTGCCGGCCTGCAGCATGACCTTTGCGTACTGGCATCCGGCGCTGCGCCGTCAGACGCAACTGCTCAACCCGCAGACCGGCCGCGGCGTGGCGGTGCAGATGGTGCCGGTGGGCACCGGCATGGTCGAGGTGCGGGGCACGCCGGTGGCGGCCGAGCACTGGCGGCTGACGGGCGACGAATCGCCGATCGAGCTGTGGTACGCCCCGGGCAGCGGCGACTGGCTGGCGCTGGACGCCACCGTCAACGGCCGGCGGCTGAGCTACCGGCTGCGTTGATTGCTGCACCGCGGGAAAACCCCCCGCGGACTTAGGCAGGGCCCCCCTAGAATCTTTTTGAAACTGCCACCCCCGATCAGGAGTTCCCTGCATGGCTTCCCTCCGCCGCGGCACGTCCGCGGATGCTGCCGATGCCGGCGCCCCCGCCGGCGAAGGGCCGCGCGTCCTGAAGAAGTACCCGAACCGACGCCTCTACGACACGCAGACCAGCAGCTACATCACGCTGGCCGACGTCAAGCAGATGGTGCTGGCGGTGGAAAGCTTCGAGGTGCGCGACGCCAAGACCGGCGAAGACCTGACGCGCAGCATCCTGCTGCAGATCATCCTGGAGGAAGAAAGCGGCGGCGTGCCGATGTTCTCCGAGCAGATGCTGGCGCAGATCATCCGGTTCTACGGCCACTCCATGCAGGGCATGATGGGCGCCTACCTCGAGAAGAACCTGCAGACCTTCGTCGAGCTGCAAAAGCGCCTGGCCGGCAATGCCACCTTCACCCCCGAGATGTGGACCCAGTTCCTCACCGGTCAGGCCCCGGGCATGCAGGGGCTGATGAGCACCTACCTGGAACAGTCCAAGAACCTGTTCACCCAGATGCAGGAACAGATGACCAAGGCCGGCACGCTGTTCCCGGGCTTTCCGCCGGCCAAGCGCTGAGGCACGGCGCAGCAGTGATGGCGGGTCAAGCGGCCAGCTTGAAGCGCCCGCCTGCCTTCTTCAGATCCTCCCAGCCCAAACAGGCCAGCGCCACGGTACGCGGCACCGGCTTGGCGCCGCTGCGGTAATAGGCCAGCATGCGGCGTGACACGCCCAATGCCTGCGCGGCGGCGTCCAGCGTCAGTTCGTTGCGGGCCATCCAGTTCCAGATGAACTCGTGCGACACGTCGCCGGCTTGCTCGATGGCGTGCGCGCGCAGGTTGTCGGCGGCGAGTTCCAGGTCGTCGTCGTCGCCCCAGGCCACAGACGCGCCATGCTCGCCGACTTTTGCGCCATTGAAAACGCTGGGCTGCTTGAGTCGCTTCAGCGATGGGGTCCGCTGGATCACGTCTGCGAGATCGACTTCGTACTGCTCGCCATCTGCGTAACGCAGTGCCAACGTGGCGCGCGCCTTGGGCAGTACGCTTACGAGCGTGAAGTGCTTGGGTCTCATGGATTCAACTCCTTCCACTGGGCTGCGAGCAGGGGCGTGTGCTGGCCGGCCCATGCCAGTGCCTCTTTCAATGCCCCGCGATTGACGGCTCCCCAGATCACCTCCAACGAGGCGAGGGC
>CAKZXL010000820.1 GCA_937883885.1 uncultured Aquincola sp.
GCGGCGCTGGACGACACCTGCCCGCGCTGCGGCGGCCGCTTCCACTGCGGCGCCGCCGACCCCGGCCCCTGCGCCTGCAGCACCCTGGTGCTCAGCGCCGAGCTGCAGGCGCAGCTGCGACGGCAGTACAGCAGGTGCTTGTGTGTGACCTGTCTGGCCGAGCTGGCCGCACACGGCGGCACCGACTAGAACGCCGGGGCGGCGCCTTTGACGCATGGCTGAGAGGCAAAGCGATGAACCCTGACCACTACACCTACCGCGTCACTTGGTCTGCGGAAGACGGCGAGCACGTGGGCCTGTGTGCCGAGTTCCCGTCGCTCTCCTGGCTTGCCGAGACCCCTGAAATAGCCCTGGCCGGCATTCGACGCGTCGTGGCCGACTGCGTGCGCGACATGCAGGCCAGCGGCGAGCCGGGGCCAACACCCATCGCCGATCAAGCCCTTTGACCGCTGAAGCAGCCGCGTCGCGGCTGCTTGCGCTCACCCGCGATCAAGCCGCGCGCCGACGCGCTGCAAAGCCACCCGCCACCCCCAGGCCCAGCAGCCACAGCGCCCAGGTCGCGGGCTCGGGCACGGCTGACACGTTGGTGTAGCTGCCGTCGAACACCGCCGTCGCGGCCAGGCCGTTGACGGTGGTGGCAGCCAGCAGCCCCTGGAAGTGGGTGTCGCCCAGCCAGTTGCCGGCCACGCGCAGTGCATAGGGGCTGCCGGCGCTGGCGCCGGTGAGCGTGAGCGTGGCGCCATTGGCCACGTCGCCCAGGGCCGCGAAGCTCAGGCGCGCGTCACCCAGCGCGATGAAGGACGAGGCCATGACCGACAGCGCCGCAAAGCCTTGCGCGTCCTGGCCGGCGGCATTCAGCAGCACCAGGGTGCCACCGGCCAGTTCCAGGGCGCTGGCGGCCGACAGGCGGCCGACGCCATCCAGTTGCAGCACCGCGCCCGACTGCAGCGCCGTGGTGCCGGTGTAGCTGCTCACGCCGCTCAGCGTCACCGTGCCGCTTTCCACCACCACGCGGTGGAAACCGCTCAGGGTGTTGTCGTAGCTGAAGCTGTTGCCGGCGCCGATGGCAAAGGTCAGCGTGTTGGCCGCGCCGCTGCCGCCGTGGAGGCTGCCCGCCACGCTGGCGCTGCCACCTTCGATGCGCACGGTGTTGGCGCCGCTGCCCAGCTCGACCGCCTTGCCGCTGGCGCTGCCGTCGATGGTGCCGGCATTGACCAGCGTGGTGGCGTAGTCGCTGGCCACCGTGACCACCGCGACACTGCCGCCGCCTTGCAGCAGCGCACCGGCGTGGTTGGTGATGCTCACCGTGCGGCCACTGCCCGTCAGGCCGCCGGCGTAGATGGCGGCGTCGCTGTCGCCGCGGATCACGCCGCCGCTCTGGTTCACCACCACGGCATCCGCATAGAGGGCCTCGCGCTGGCCGGCGTGGATGCCGCTGGTGATGTCGTTGCCCACCAGCGAAATGCCGCGGCCCACGGCGTTGGTGTTGCCGGCGGCCACCAGCCCTTCGATGCGGCCGCGGTTGGTCAGGGTGCCGCCGCCGACCGACAGGCCTTCGCTGTAGGCCAGGCCCGCTGCCGGCGCCGAGACCGCATTGATCGAGCGGATGACACCGGTGTTGGTGAGCATCAGCACGCCGTCGATGTCGATGCCGTCGCCATCGCCGGTGACGCCGTGGCCGCTGATGGTGCCGGCGTTGACCACCGTCACTACCTGCCGCGCATTGAAGCCGTCGAAGTTCAGGCCAGCGCCGTTCATGCCCATGATGCTGGCGCCGGCCTCGTTGCGCACCAGCGCGGTGAAGCTCTCAGTCGCGTTGGGCGCACCGCCGGTGATGCCGTGGCGGCCGCCGATGATCTGGCCGCTGCCGCGATTCCACAGGTCCAGGCCGGTGTTGTTCTGCGCGTCGATCGCGTCGCTGCTGGAGCCCGTGGCCGTGGTGGCGCGGATGGTGCCGAAGTTGACCACGCTGCCGTTGCGGCCGGTGCGGATGGCATCGGCCTCGCGGGCTTCGATCAGGCCGCCGGCGTTGTTGAGCACGCTGTTGGCCGTATCGGTCACGGCATTGAAGTCCAGCACCTGGTTGCCGCCGCCCGAGGCATTGAGCGACACCATCTGCCCCCAGTTGACGACGCTGATGCCGCCCACCGCCTTGTTCATCTGCACCACGTCGCCATCGGCGGTGCGCATCAGCGCGCTGCTGTTGGCGCTGCTGCCGTTGGTCAGCGTGAAGCCGCTGACGCCGGTGTTGTCGCGCACCAGGCGGCCGGTGCCCGTCTGCAGCGCGCTGCCCAGGTTGCTGAAGCTGGCGTTGTCACCCGTCAGCGTCACGGCCACACTGCCACCGCCGACGCTGAGCGTGCCGCCGGCCTCGATGCTGCCGGTCTGGTTCTTGGCCAGCGATTGCGCCGAGGTGTTGGTGGTGCCGCTGCCCACCGTGAAGGTGGTAGCGTGCAGGGGCGAGGCGCACAGCAGCGCGGCAGCCAGCGCGCAGGCGCGCAGGTGGAGTGGGGCTTGGAGGAGCATTACGTGAACTTGGATGACAAGCGCCGGATGCGGCGGTTACGGCAAAACCTCGACGCTAGGGCGGTGCCGCCAGGCGGCCCAGCCCCCGCCCGGGGTGGCGCCGGCAGCGCCTTTTTCATCATGGCGTCATGAGCACCCTGCTCTTCGTCCACGGCACCGGCGTGCGCGGCGCCGCCTACGACGCCAGCTTCGCGGCCGTGCGCGCGCAGGCGGCGCATCACCTGGGGCCGGCACTCGACGTGCAGCCCTGCCTGTGGGGCGACCATGTGGGCGCCACCATCACCGACAACCCGCTGTCGGTGCCCGGCTACGAAGTGGGCCGCTCCAACGCCGGCGCCGGCCCTTCGGTGCACGAGCAGGCAGTGCGCTGGCAGCTGCTCTATCAAGACCCGCTGTACGAGCTGCGCGCCTATGCCGCGCTGGCGGCCGATGCCGATGAGCTGCCGGTGGCCCGCTCGCCCCATGCGCAGGCGCCGGGCCGTCGTGCGTTGTCGCAGCTGGCCGGCCTGCAGCCCACCGACCCGGCGCTCGCCCGCAGCGGCCATGTAGCTACTGAACTGGTGCCCGCGGCCCTCGCCCTGCTGCAGCAGGGCGGCGTGTTCGAAGACGCGCTGCAAGCGCCTTCGCTGGCCGCGCCCGAGCGCAGCCGCGCGCTGGTGGCCCGCGCCTTCGTGGCCGCCTGGGCGCGGGCCGCCGAAGCCCGGGGCCTGCCGGTGCTGGACGGCGCGCTGCGCGACCTTCTGTGTGAAGAGGCCGTGGCCGTGCTGGGCGGCGCCACCAGGGGCCTGAAGGACGAGCTGCTGGGCGCGCTGGCCGGCCTGGCCGCACGCCTGGCCACACCGGTGCTGCGGCGCCGGCGCACCGGCGTCACCGATGCCTCCTTCGCGGCCACCCACGACATCCTGCGCTACCAGACCCCGCACGGCGGCGCCGCCATCCGCGGCCTGATCGAGCAACGCATCCGCGCCTGCGCGGCCGACGGCCCGGTGTGGCTGCTGGCGCACAGCCTGGGCGGCATCGCCAGCGTCGAGCTGCTGGCCAGCCAGCCCGGCTTGCCGGTGGCCGGCCTCATCACCTGCGGCAGCCAGGCGCCCTACCTGTACGAGGCCGATGCGCTGAGCCTGCTGCGCAGCGGCCAGCCGCTGCCCGATGGGTTTCCGCGCTGGCTCAACGTGTTCGACCTCAACGACCTGCTGAGCTACGTGGCCGGCGGCCTGTTCCCCGGCCGCGTGACCGATGCGGAGGTGCACAGCCGCCAGCCCTTCCCGCACAGCCACAGCGCCTACTGGGCCAACGACCAGCTGTGGCAGCACGTGCGCAGCTTCATGGCATGAGGTTCGACGGCCCCCCCGAACATGCCTGCGCCGTGCTGGTGGGCGTGGAGCAATGCGGCGTGTACGCCGACGACCCGCTGGTGGGCCCGGTGCGCGACGCCATCGGCTGGTACCACTGGCTGGTGGCGCGCGGCGTGCCGCCGGCCCGCATCACGCTGATGCTGTCGCCCAAGCCGGTGTCGCAGCCGCTGGTGGACGCATGGCGGCAGTCATGGTCGGCCCTGCCCCCGCATCAGCAGCCCCGCCTGCTGCCCGCCACCGAAGCTGCGTTCCTCGACTTCGTCAGCCTGGACACCGGCCTGCCCGCGCTGGCCGCCGAGCATGCCGACGGCAGCCTGCTGCTGCTGTGGAGCGGCCATGGCGTGATCGACCAGCGTGATGCGGGGCGCAGCCGCCGGCTGTTCTACCCCGACGCCCATGCCCAGGTGCCGCGCAACCTGGAGCCGGTGTCGCTGATGAAGGCCCTGCGCACGCGCCCCTTCGCCGGCCTGCGCCAGCAGCTGCTGGTGGTGGACGCCTGCGCCAACTTCGTGATGACCACCGCCCGCGACCGTCGGCTGACCGACCCGACCGGCTTCAACACCACCAACGCCGATGGCCAGATCCAGCAGCGCGTGCTGCTGGCCGCCGCGCCGGGCCAGGTGGCGCAATCGGCCGAAGGGCTGGCCGTGCGCGAGTCGGTGGCCTTGTTCAGCAGCCGCCTGCTGGCCGCGCTGGGCCAGCCGGCCGCCGGCCAATGGCCCGATTTCGGGCAGGCGTACGAGCAGGTTTGCCAGGCCTTTGCCGGCAGCAATCAGACCCCGGTGGACTGGTGCCACGGCATCCCCGACGATGCCTTGAGCGACAGTGGCGTGACCCTCGCGCCCGACGTGCCCGGCACGCGGCTGCTGGCCGCGCTGCAGGGCGTGCCGGCCGAGCCGTTGCAGCAGGCCTTCCAGGCCGCGCTGTGCGGCGTGCCGCTCACCGACAGCCAGCTGCAGGCGGCCCAGGGCGGCGTGGCCGACATGGCCGCGTTGCTGTGCGCGCTGCCGCAGCAGGCGCCCGGGCAGCCTACCGCGCCCCCGCCCCCGCCCCTGCTGCGCTGGGCCCTGCGGCTGCAGGCCCTGCTGGGCGACCAGGCCGCGCAACACCACCCGGAACTGCTGGTGTGGATCAAGCAGCAGGGCCAGGCCGACCGGGTGCAGCACTACCGCGAGGCCATTGCCGCCGAGCAAGCCCCACCCGTCCCCGGCTTCGTGCTGGTGCTGGAAAAGCCCGCCGATGCGCCGGAGCCGGGCACTGCGGCGCAGCTGCAGGGCTGGCTGTTCATCGGCGAGCCACCCCAGGTGCGCACGCTGCACGACGATGCAGCGCCGCTGTGGGTGAAGGCGGATGGCAGCGGCCGCGCCGCCGCCTTGCGCCAGCTGCTGCTGCGCGCCGGCATCGAAGCCGCCGAGGCAGCACCGCAGGCCGGCCGGCCGGAGTTCATCATCGAATACGCGCTGCCGCCCGAGCAGCTGGACGACGCGGTGGAAGATCACCCGCTGGCCGTGGGCGAAGGCCGCATGCAGCGCCCGCTGGGCAGCCGCTACCTGATCGTGCGCCGGCTGGCCGAGCGGCTGCAAGCGCTGGCCCATGCCCACAGCCGCCACACGCCCGAAATCCTGCAGTGGTGCGACACCGCCGACCTGCTGCGCCAACGCTTTGCCCAGCATGGCCTGTGCATCCACTGGCTGGCGCTGGCCGACATCGCCGAAGGCCTGCTGCACGGCCGGCTGCAGGCAGACCAGGCGGGCTGCTGCATCGGCCTCACACGCGCACAGGCCACCGCCCCGCTGGACGACGAATCGCGCGAGGTGATGTACGTCGACGGCCTGCCCTTCGCATGCTGGAGCACCGGCCCCTGGACCGATGACGACACGCAGCGCCTGCGGCAGGACCTGCAGGCCTGCCGCGGCCCGCAGGCGCTGAAGAAGCTGTTCGAGCTGCGGCGTGCCGATGCCATCGCCCGCCAGCACCCCGGCAGCCGCCTGCGGCTGCTGTGGGACGATCCTCAACACAACCCCTACGCGACCCGCCTGGGCGCCTGAACCGCGATGACCGAGCCCACCGACTGGCGCCTGTTCCTCGGCACCCGCGTGCCGCACGACGGCATCACGAAACTGCCCGATCCGCCGCCGTGGCGGCCTTACCGCACCGACCGGGTGGTGGCCGAGCGCCGCATTCCGGCCGACGACCAGCTGCCGCCGGCCATGCAGCAGCGCGGCCGCACCTTCCAGGCCACGCCCGAGATCGTGGAGATGGTCAATGCCGCGCTCTACCTGCGGCGGCCGCTGCTGGTCACCGGCAACCCGGGCACCGGCAAGTCGTCGCTGGTGGACGCGGTGGCCTGGGAACTGCGGCTGGGCGAGCCGCTGCGCTGGAGCATCACCTCGCGCAGCACGCTGCGCGACGGCCTGTACACCTACGACGCAGTGGGCCGACTGCATGCCACGCAGCAGGCGCTCACCGAGCGCGAGGCCGGCCAGCCGGTACCCGACGAACTGCCGATGTCGCAGTTCCTGCGGCTGGGGCCGCTGGGCACGGCGCTGCTGCCCACGCAAGTGCCACGCGCGCTGCTGATCGACGAGATCGACAAGGCCGACCTGGACCTGCCCAACGACCTGCTGAACGTGCTGGAAGAAGGCGAGTTCGAGATCCCAGAACTGGCCCGCCAGAAGGACGCCACGGTGCCGGTGCGCGTGCACGGCGGCGGGCCGGATGACACCTACCCCGTCACCGGCGGCCGGGTGCAGGCGCGGCAGTTTCCGCTGGTGGTGTTCACCAGCAACGGCGAGCGCGAGTTTCCGCCCGCCTTCCTGCGCCGCTGCCTGCGGCTGCAGATGCCTGACCCCTGCCAGGACGTGGCCCGGCTGACGCAGGTGGTGCAGGCCCATCTGACCGAGTACTTCCACGGCGAACTGGCGGCCGAGGTGCAGCAGCGCATCGCCGACTTCGCGCAGCGCGCCGCCACCGAACGCCTGGCCACCGACCAGTTGCTGAACGCGGTGCTGCTGGTGGTGGGCCGCGCCGGACTGCCGGCCGAGCAGAAAGATGCATTGGTCAAGCGGGTGACGCAGCCGCTGGGCTGAGAACCTGTGAACGACCCCCTCACGCCCGACCTGCGCCCGCTGCTGGCGCGGCTGCAGGCCGCCGGCCTGGGTGACGACGCGACGCAATTGCTGGACGCACTGTGGCTCAGCCGCTGGCTGCCCGGGCCGGTGGCGGCGATGGACGAGCCGAAGTCGGCGGCCCCGCCGATCGAGCCTCGCCCCGAAGCGGCCACGCCCCCGCCGCTCGCCGCGCCACCGCAGCAGCCCCGCGCGCGCGGCCCCGAGGCCGAGGTGCCGCTGCCCAGCGCAGCCCCGACCGCGGCCGATGCAGGCGCCGGCGTCTATGCCCGCGTCGCCGGCACCCCCACCGACGACGCCTGGCGCGCCCGTGCGCTGCGCGTGGCCGGCGTGCCCGCGCTGCGCGACGGCCCGGCACTGGCGCGCGCGCTGCGCCCGCTGGGCAAACGCCGCCGCTCGGCCACCCGCTTGGTGATCGACGAAGCCGCCACCGCCGAGCGCCTGGCCGACACCGGCCTGTTGTCGCCGGTGCTGGTGCCCGAGCGTGAACGCTTCTTCAGCGCCACACTGCTGGTGGAAGACAGCGCCGCGATGCCCTTGTGGCGCGGCCTGGCCGACGAGCTGGAAACCCTGCTGGCGCGCCAGGGCGGCTTCCGCCGTTTCCGGCGCCTGGCCCTGGTGACCGAAGCGCCA
>CAKZXL010000821.1 GCA_937883885.1 uncultured Aquincola sp.
ATCTCCGGCGGCTCGCTGGGCCAGGGCCTGGCCATCGGCGTGGGCATGGCGCTGGGCCTCAAGCACATGGGCAACCCGGCCTTCGTCTACAACTCCATGTCCGACGGCGAGCTGGACGAAGGCGCCACCTGGGAGGCCGCGATGGGCGCCGCCCACCACCGGCTGGACAACCTGATCTGCCTGGTTGACATCAACAACCAGCAGGCCGACGGCCCGTCGGGCAAGGTGATGGGCTTCGAGCCGCTGGCCGACAAGTGGGCCGCCTTCGGCTGGCATGTGCAGCGCGTGGCAGGCAACGACCTGGCCGCGGTGCTAACCGCCTTCGATGCGGCGCGGGCGCTCAAGGCACCGCAGCCGCGCGTGATCCTGTTCGACACGCTGATGGGCAAGGGCGTGCCCTTCCTGGAGCAGCGCGAGAAGAACCACTTCATCCGCGTTGACCCGCCCGAGTGGCAGCAGGCGCTGCAGATCCTGGACCAATCGCAAGCTGAAGGAGTGCCGGCATGAACGCCCCCGTCGCAGAGAAAAAGCCCCGCCTGACCACCTCGGCGATGATCGCCTCCATCGCCAGCGAAGGGCAGCGCGTCAAGGCCGCGCCCTTCGGCAAGGCACTGGTGGAGTACGCCGCCAACCGGCCCGAGGTGGTGGGCCTGACTGCCGACCTGGCCAAGTACACCGACCTGCACCTCTTCGGCCAGGCCTACCCCGAGCGCTTCCACCAGATGGGCATGGCCGAGCAGCTGCTGATGGCCACCGCCGGCGGCATGGCCAAGGAAGGCCTGGTGCCTTTTGCCACCACCTATGCGGTGTTCGGCACCCGGCGCGCCTACGACTTCATCCACCAGGTGATCGCCGAGGAAAACCTCAACGTCAAGATCTGCTGCGCGCTGCCGGGCCTGACCACCGGCTACGGCCCCAGCCACCAGGCCACCGAAGACCTGGCGATGATGCGGGCCGTGCCCGGCCTGACCGTGGTCGACCCCTGCGATGCGCTGGACATCGAGCAGGCGGTGCCGCAGATCGCCGAGCACAAGGGCCCGGTGTACATGCGGCTGCTGCGCGGCAACGTGCCGCTGGTGCTGGACGAGTACGACTACCGCTTCGAGCTGGGCAAGGCCAAGCTGCTGCGCGACGGCGCCGACGTGCTCATCATCGCCAGCGGCTTCATGACCATGCGTGCGCTGGAAGTGGCCAACGCCCTGGCCGCCGACCGGGTGGACGTGTCGGTGCTGCATTGCCCCACCATCAAGCCGCTGGACGAAGCCACCATCGTGCAAGCGGTGCGCGCCAGGCCGCGGCTGGTGGTGGTGGCCGAGAACCATTCTGTCATCGGCGGCCTGGGCAAAGCCGTGGCCGGCACCTTGCTGCGCCACCGGGTGCAGCCCGCCGGCTTCCAGCTGGCCGGCCTGCCCGACGCCTTCCTCGATGCCGGCGCGCTCCCCACGCTGCACGAGCGCTACGGCATCAGCACCGCGGCGCTGTCGCAGCGCATCAAGGGCTGGCTGGGCTGAACGGCTTGCCGAGTTAGGGGTGCACGCGCCTGCCGGGCGCGGTGGCCGCAGTAGCATCGGCCGGCCCCTTGTCGCAGCCCATGCCCAGCGCCGATGTTGCTCAGCCTCCGTTTGCCCAGGCACCGCTGGCCGCTGGCGGTGCTGCTGGCCTGCATGGCCGCCGGCGCGGCCCCGCCCGACAAGCTGCGTGCGCTGGAGCTGGACTACCTGCGCGCCGCGGTCAAGCCGCTGCTGCTGCCTTACGCCTCGATCGAGATTCCCGCGCTGGACAACCTGCGGGTGGGCAGCGACGAGCGGGGCCCGCACCTGGGCCTGCGCACCTACCACCGTCAGCCGCTGAAAAACGGCGGCGTGCGTGCCGAGATCTCGGTCGACTTTCCGTTCCGCGAAGGCGACACGGTGCGCTATGCCTGGCGCATGAAGCTGCCGGCCGACTTCAGCGCCGATGCGCCGGCCAACCGCTGGTGGCTGATGGCCCAATGGCACGACCAGCCCAACCGCGACCGCGGCGAAACCTGGGAGGGCTACCCCGGCCACAGCCCGTCGGTGGCGCTGGGCTACGGGCAGATCGACGGGCAGGACAAGCTGTCGTTGCTGTACGGCGCGCCGGACCCGGTGCCTTCGGGCCTCATCGCGCTGCGCCGCGGCGTGTGGCAGACCGTCGCGGTGGAAATCACCTGGTCGCGCGGTGAGAGCGGCCGGGTGCGCGTGTTCCTGGACGATGCCCAGACCCCGGTGCGCGAGGCGCGCGGCCGCAACATGTACAACGACTTCCAGCAGTACATGAAGCTCGGCCAGTACCGGCACCCCGACATCCGCGGCGATGCCACGCTGCTGGTGGCCGACATCGACGCCACCCTGGTGCGGCCGCGATGAGGCCGCGCGGCCTGCCCTCGTCCAGCGCCTGCCCGCCGCCGGCCGCGCCTGCCGTGGCCGGCTGGGGCCGCCTGGCACGGCGGCTGTCGCGGCTGCGCCCCATCGGCTGCCCGCAGCCCGAGCGGGCCGAGCTGCGGGTGCTGCAGCTCACCAACATGTACCCCAGCAGCGCCCAGCCCAACCGCGGCACCTTCGTGCGGTCGCAGGTGGAGTCGCTGGCGCGCCACGGCGTGGCCAGCGAGGTGGAGGAGATCCAGGGCTACCTGTCCACCGCCAACTACCTGCGGGCGCTGGCCTGGCTGCCGCACCGCGTGCGCCATGGCGGCGCCGCTCGGCCCGACCTGCTGCACCTGCACTTCGGCTACACCGCGCTGGCCGCGGTGGGCGTGCGCGGGCTGCCCACGGTGCTGTCCTTCTGCGGCGACGACCTGCTGGGCCAGCCCGACGAGCAGGGCCGGCGCAGCCGCAAGAGCCTGTGGCTGGCTGCCTGCGGGCGGCAGGTGGCGTGGCGGGCCGATGCCCTCATCGTCAAGAGCCAGGAGATGGCGCGTGCGCTGGGCCCCGGCCATGCCGACGTGACGGTCATCCCCAACGGGCTGGACCTCGACTTCTTCACCCCGCTGCCGCGCGCACTGGCGCGGGCGGCGCTGGGCTGGCCCGCGCATGAGGCCATCGTGCTGTTCCCGGCTAACCCCGAAGAGCCGCGCAAGAACTTCGCGCTGGCGCGCGCGGTGTGCGACCGGCTGCGCGCAGCGGGCCAGCCGGTGCGCCTGGAATGGATGTTCGGCCGGCCGCAGCAGGACATCCGGCTGGGCATGGCCGCGGCCGACCTGATGCTCAGCTGCAGCGTGCAGGAAGGCTCGCCCAATGCCGTGAAGGAGGCGCTGGCGATGAACCTGCCGGTGCTGGCCACCGACGTGGGCGACTGCGCCGAGCGCCTGGCAGGCTGCAACCTGGGCGGCGTGCTGCCCACCGAGGCCGACGCCTTCACCGCCCGGGCTGCCGAGATCCTGCGCCTGGGCGGCCGCCGTTCCAATGGCCGCGCCTGCGTGGCCGCCCTGGGGCTGGACGCCGTCGCGCTGCAGGTGCTGGCGGTGTACCGCCGTGCCATCGCCCGCCACCGCGCGCGCGCGGCCGGCGGGGGCTGAGCGCATGTGCGGCATCGCCGGCTGGTACGCACGCGGCGGCCGCGCCGTGCCGGCGCAGGTCACGCGTGCCCAGTGCGACACCATCGTGCACCGCGGCCCCGACGACCAGGGCCAGTTCATCGACGGCGACCTGGGCATGGGCATGCGCCGGCTGTCGGTGGTGGACGTGGACGGCGGCCACCAGCCCATGACCAGTGCCGATGGCCGCTGCGTCATCGTGTTCAACGGCGAGGTCTACAACTTCGCGGCGCTGCGCACCGAGCTGCAGGCGCGGGGCCACCGCTTTCGCACCCGCAGCGACACCGAGGTGGTGCTGGAAGCCTTCGCCGCCTGGGGCGAAGCCGCCTGGCCGCGGCTGGAGGGCATGTTCGCGGTGGCGGTGTGGGACCGCCGCGCCCGCAGCCTGCACCTGGCGCGCGACCCGCTGGGCATCAAGCCGCTGTACTGGACGGCGCAGCAGGGCGGCCTGGCCTTCGGCTCGGAGCTCAAGGCGCTGGGCCCGGTGCCCGGCCTGCAGTTCGAGGTGGACGTGCAGGCGGTGGAGCAGGTGGTCACGCTGGGGGCGGTGCTGGCGCCTGCCACCATCTACCGCGGCGTGCACAAGCTGCCGCCTGGCACCGCGCTGACGCTGCAGGCCCAGGGCGAGCCGGTGCTGCGCCGCTTCTGGTCGCTGCGGCTGCAGCCGGCCGAAGGCCCGGTGGACGAAGCCGCCTGGATCGAGGACTGCCAGGCCCGGCTGCTGGACACCGTGCGCCAGCACCTGGTGGCCGACGTGCCGCTGGGCGCCTTTCTCTCCGGCGGGGTGGACAGCTCGGCCATCGTGGCGGCGATGAGCCGCTTGCGCCGCGAGCCGGTGCGCACCTTCACCATCGGCTTTGCGCAGGCCGGCTTCGACGAGTCGCCGGTGGCGGCACAGGTGGCGGCCCACCTGGGCTGCAAGCACCTGTCGCGCGAGCTGTCGCCCGAAGCGGCGATGGCCAGCCTGGAGGCGCTGGCCCAGGTGTACGACGAGCCCTTTGCAGACGACTCGGCCATGCCCACCTGGCTGGTGTCGCGGCTGGCGCGCGAGCAGGTCACGGTGGCGCTGTCGGGCGATGGCGGGGACGAGCTGTTCGCCGGCTACCGCCGCCACCGCGGCGAGGCGCAACTGGCCCGGCTCAAGCGCCTGCCCGGCGCCAGCCGGGTGCTGCAGGGCCTGGCCCACCTGCCGCCGCTGCCGGGCGCTGCCGGCGCCCGGCTGGCCAGGGTGGCGCGCGCCGCGGCGCTGGCCGACCCGGCCGAGCGCAACCTGCTCAAGCAATATCGCGCCCCTGAAGCGGTGCTGCAGCGCTTGTGGGGCGCCGGCCTGCGCCCGCCGCAGGTGGCAGGCTACCGGCGCTGGGCGGCCGAACTGCTGGGCGATGCACCCCGCGGCGATCCGCTGCTGGCCATGCTGCATGCCGACACCACCGTCTGGCTGCCCGACGACATGCTGACCAAGGTCGACCGCGCCAGCATGGCGCATTCGCTGGAGGTGCGGGTGCCGCTGCTGTCGCACCGCTTCGTGGACTGGGCGGCCACGGTGCCCACGTCGCTCAAGCTGCGGGGCGGTGTCGGCAAGCACCTGCTGCGCAAGGCGGTGGAAGGCTGGCTGCCACCAGGCATCCTGTCACGGCCCAAGCAGGGTTTTGCAGTGCCGGTGGGCCAGTGGCTGATGGGCCCGTTCGGCGACCATGTGCAGGCGGTGTGGCACGACGCGGGCGTCGAGGACTCGGGCTTCTTCACACCCGGCGCGCTGGACCGCCTGCTGGCGCGCCACCGCAGCGGCGCGGCCGACCATGCGGCCTTGCTCTACACGCTGCTGATGTTCGCGCACTGGTGGCCGCGGCGGCTGGGCCGCGATCAGCGCACCCGCTCCACCTTCAGGTCGCGCACGTACACCCAGCTGTCGCCGGGAATCGCCGGGTCGCGGTAGCTGCCCACCTTCAGGTAGTGCTGGTAGGCGTTGTACATGTTGGGGCCGCTGGCCTGCAGCACCGGCCGCGTGGCGTCGTCCAGGTACAGCGCCACCTGGCCATCGGCGCCGCGCGACCAGGTGATCTCCAGCGCCACCCGGTGCCACACGCCGCGGGCAAAGGGCACCAGGCCGCGGGTGCTGGGGTTGGGCGCGCCGTAGATCAGCGCCAGCTGGTCCTGGCCGTTGATGCGGCCGTAGCCCAGGCCGATGGACGGCGAATGCGGCTGGTAATCGGCCCAGGTCTGGCCCAGGCTGGCGTCGGGCTGGTCGTGCAGGTCGCCGAACAGCCACCAGCGGTTGGCCGGGTCGGACTGGAAGTCCTTGGTGATGCCGAAGCGCCAGGAATAGCGCACCGTCTGACCTTCGCGGAATGGAAAGTCCACCGTGCCTTCGGCGCGCACGCCGTTGTTGACCACCGGCTGGCCCTGGTAGTTGCGAAAGCCCAGGAAGCCGCCACTGCCATCGCTGAGCGCGCGCAGGTTGTCCAGCGCCGGCACTTCCAGGTGGGCGATGGGCAGCAGTTCTTCGCCCATCACATGGCGCAGGTAGGCCATCTCCAGCGTGCGCGGGTCGGCGCTGCCCGTGGTGGCCAGGGCGGTGGCGGTCTTGTCGGCGGCCGTGTCGATCACCAGCGGGGGCAGGGCTTCTTCGGCCGGCATCGCCACCGACGCGGTGCTGTCGCCACCGCTGCTGCCGCCGCCGCAGGCGGCCAGCAGCAGGCTGGCAGACAGCGCCAGTGTGGCGGGCCAGGCGCGGCGGGCGCAGGAAAGTAGGGCGGTGGGGGTGGTCAGGAATCGGGCACTCATGGTCGGGGTCGCGCGGCGGGCCGGCGTTCTGCATTCGAAGGTCGTGGCCTGATTTCGTCGCACCACCTGCCAACTGGAGCGGCGGGCTGTAACGCGCGCCGCCGACCTGTAACCAAAGTGCCGCCTTGCCGATGGGCGCCGACCCCCCAGTTCGTCAGCGCAACGGCATCGAGGCCAGCCGTAGACTGGTTTGCCCGACTGCGTGCATCACCGACATGGCTTCACCTGCGTGCTCGCTAGCCACCGCCTGGGGCCGCCGGCCTTGTGTGCTGCCGCCCGACTGGCTGGATTTGTCCCCGGTGGACACCGACCTGCCGTCCGTCGAGCGGCTGCTGCGCCGGCTGGACGAGTCGCGCATGCGGGTGCGCCTGCCGGGCGACGGGCCGGCCAGCGGCTCGCCGCGGCGGGTGGCCCTGCGCGACATCCCCGACCTGTCGAGCCACCTGGCCAGCGGCCAGCCGCTGCACCTGCAGGCCATCGACCTGCACCAGGTGGACGCCGGCCATGCCGAGATGCTGCGCCGCTTCCGCCAGCGGCTGGAAGCGCTGGTGCCCGAGGTGGCGCACCCCAGCACGCAGGTGACGATGGGCCTGTTCCTGTCCAGCGGCGGCGCGGTGGCGCCTTTCCATGCCGACCAGGAGCACAACTTCCTGGCGCAGGTGGCGGGCGACAAGAAGATGCACATGTTCCCCAGCGAGCTCGACACCTTTCCCTGCATCAAGCGCGAGGCGCTGGCCGCCGACGACGAGCATGTGCTGGACACCTACCACCCCGCGCTGGAAGCGCGCGCCGAGGTGGTTCACCTGGTGCCCGGCACCACGCTGTACCACCCGCCGATGAGCCCGCACTGGGTGGACACCGGCCGCGCCTCGCCTTCGCTGTCGCTCACCTTCAGCTTCACCACGCCCAGCGTGCACCGGGTGCTGCTGCTGCACAAGCTCAACCGCCGGCTGCGGCGGCTGGGGCTGCAGCCCCAGCCGGTGGGCCGTCGTCCCGGCGTGGATGCGGCCAAGCTGGTGGTGGCCCGCGCGATGCGCGCCCTGGTGCGGCTGCAGCGGCCCGGCTGACGGGACGGGCGCCTCAGCGTGCGGCGCCCAGCAAGGCCTGGTGCACCGCCTCGAACTGGTCGACGATGCGTTCCATGCGGAACTCGCGCTCGATGCGCGTCCGGCCCGCGGCGCCCATGCGCGTGCGGGCCTCGGGGTCGGCCAGCAGGGCCAGCAGGCGGGCGGCCAGCGCCTTGGCGTCGCGCTGCGGCACCAGGTGGCCGGTGACGCCGTCTTGCACCAGGTCGGCGGTGCCGCCGCCATCGCTGGCCACCACCGGCTTGCCCAGCATCATGTACTCGGCAATGCTGTTGGACATGCCTTCGGTGAAGGTGGCCAGCACGCCAATGTCGAAGGCGCACACCACCTGCTCGATGGGCGCGGCCACCCGGCCCAGCACCCGCAGCTGCGCCTGCCGCTCGGGCGGTATCAGGGCCTGCACCGCCGCCAGCGTGGGGCCGCCGCCCACCATCACGAAGACCACGTCGTTGCGCCGGGCCAGCACCTGCAGCGCCGCGTCGATCAGGGTGGGGTGGTCCTTGTAGTGCGAGAAGGTGGCCACCATGCCCACGATGTGCGGCGCCTGCAGCCCGTATTCGCGCCGCAGCCACTGCGGATCGAGCGTGGCTGTCGCACGCGCCAGGTCGAAGCCGCTGGGAATCAGCCGCGCCTTGTGCGCGGGCGGGCCATACGCCTGCAGGCCCGCGCGCGAATTGCCCACCACCGCATCGGCGGCCCGGAAGGCCCAGCGCGCGCGGCGCACCAGCACCGGCGGCATCACCGCGGGTGCGTCCTGGATGAAGGCCACCAGCAGCGGGATGCGCAGCAGCCGGGTGGCGGGCACCGCATACAGCGCCGGCATCACGTGCCAGGCCGCCACCAGGCTGGCCTGCCAGCGCCGGCACAGCCGCCAGAAGCGCCAGGCCACCCAGGGGTCGCGCCGGCTGCGGCGCACCAGGTGTTCCACATGCACGCCGGGCAGCGCCAGCAGTTCGGTGAAGAACAGCTCCGGCGTCATCGTCACGACCACGATGCGCCAGCCGCCGCGCGCCGCCAGGCCCTTGACCAGCTCCACGCACTGCCGTTCCTTGCCGCCGGCCTGCAGGTTGTCGATGAACTGCACCAGCGTTTTCATGCGGCCGGCGCCTGCAGCATCGCGGCCAGGCTGGTGGCCAGCGGCACCTGCGCGGCCCAGCCGCACTCGCGGCCGATCTTGTCGGCGCTGCCCACCACCACCGGCACGTCGGCCGGCCGCAGGCGGGTGGCCTCGGCCTCGATGCGCACCGGCAGGCCGCTGGCCTGCACCAGGGCGTCGAGCGCATCGCCGATGCGCACCGCGTGGCCGCTGCACACGTTGTAGACCTCGCCGCTGCGGCCCTGCCGGGCCAGCGCCTGCAAGGCGGTGGCTATGTCCCGGGTGTCGACGAAATCGCGCCGGGCTGCCAGCGCGCCCACCCGCAGCACCGGCGCCTGGCGGCCGGCGGCGATCTTGCGCAGCTGCGCCGCGAACGAACCCAGCGAGGTGTTGTCCGGCATGCCGGCGCCCACGATGTTGAAGACCCGCGCCAGCACCACGTCGTGCCCGGCGTGGGCCAGGGCGCGCACCGCCAGGCTTTGCCAGGCCTTGCTCACGCCATAGGGCGTGACCGGCGCCAGCGGGTCGGCTTCGCGCACCGGCAACTGCGCCGCTTGCACCAGGCCGCACTCGGCCGCGGAGCCCACCACCACCGTGCGCGCCCGCGGCGCCACCGCCTGCAGCGCTTCCAGCAGGCCGATGGTGGCCTGCACGTTGTCGCGGTAGAAGGTGGCCCAGTCGGGCGCCTGCAGGCGGCCGGCGGCATGCAGCACCACGTCGGGCTGCAGGGCCTGCAGCGCGTCGCGCAGCGCCGGCCCGTCGTTCAGGTCCAGCGCCAGCACGGGTGCGCCGGCACCGTGCGCGGACGGTCGGCGGCCCAGGCCCACGCAGCGCGCCTGCGGCCAGGTGTGCGGCAGGTGGCGCAGCAGCGCCCCGGCCAGAAAGCCGCCGCAGCCCGTGACCAGCACGGTGGCTGCCGCTTCAGGCGGCATGGCCCGGCAGGAAGCGCTGCGGATTGGTCTGGAACTGTCGCTGCGCTTCTTCGTAGTCGTCCACGCGGCCGATGTCCAGCCAGTAGCAAGGCTCCTGCGCGCAGTACACATGGCCGCCGCCGGCCAGCACCCGCAGCAGCAGGTCGGGCATGCCCAGCGATTCACCGGGCCGGATCAGCGCCTGGCACTGCCGCGACAGCACGTACACGCCCATGCTGACGGTGTAGTCCAGCACCGGCTTTTCGCGGTAGGCCGCCAGAAAGCCGGCGCCGTCGCTCTCGATCACGCCGAAGTCGACATGGTGCTCGCGCCGCACCGTGGCCACCGTGGCCTGGGCGCCTTTTTCCAGGTGGCGGTCGTACAGCGCGCGGTAGTCCATGGTGGTCAGCACGTCACCGTTCATCACCAGCATGTGTTCGGCCGGGCTGCGGATCAGCGCCAGCGCGCCGGCGGTGTTCAGCGGCGCTTCTTCGCGCACGTATTCGATCTCGATGCCCCAGCGCTCGCCATGGCCGAAGTAGGCCTGGATCAGCTCGGCCAGGTGGCCGGTCAGCAGCGTCACCTTGCGAAAGCCGCCGCTGCGCAGCTGGCGGATGATCACCTCCAGGATCGGATACTCGCCGATGGGCACCAGCGGTTTCGGAAAGCACATGGTGTAGGGCCGCAGCCGGGTGCCGCGCCCGCCGGCCAGGATCACTGCCTGCATGATTGCCTCCTCGTTGGGGGTGGTTGGCGGGCCGTGCCGCTACAGGTGGTAGAGGCCGGGCTTGTAGTCGTCCAGGTGCTCTCGCACGTAGTCGATGGTGCGGGCCAGGCCGTCGCGCAGGCTGTGCCGCGGCTGCCAGCCGGTCAGCGCCTGCGCCTTGTCGTTGCCGCACACCAGGCGCATCACTTCGCTGGCTTCGGGCCGCACCCGCTGGTCATCGGTCACCACGTCCACCTGGCTGCCGATCAGCGACTGGATCAGCGCCACCGTCTCGCCGATGGACACGCCGCGGCCGGCGCCGACGTTGATCACTTCGCCCAGCGCCGCATCGGATCGGGCGACGGCCAGAAAGCCTTCCACCGTATCGGCCACGTAGTTGAAGTCGCGCACCGGCGCCAGCGAGCCCAGCCGCAGCACCCGCTGGCCCGACAGGATCTGGCTGATGATGGCCGGGATGACGGCCCGCGCCGATTGCCGCGGGCCGTAGGTGTTGAAGGGCCGTATCGTGGCCACCGGCACGCCGAACGAGAGGAAGTAGCTCTCGGCCAGCTTGTCGGCCCCGATCTTGGA
>CAKZXL010000822.1 GCA_937883885.1 uncultured Aquincola sp.
GTGCCCGGAGTGCAAACGCGGGCCGGGCACCGCCTCGGCCCGCGGGCCGTGGGCCATGAAGTGGTCCAGCGCCTTGTTGGCGTTGGTGAAGGCATTGCCATGGGGCAGCGGCGCGGCGGCGGCAAACACCGCCTCGGCCACCGCCTGCAGCCGGGCCGACAAGGCGTCGGCCTCGGCCTGCCGGCCGGCGTCCAGGTGCGCCAGCAAGGTAGCCAGCTGAGGTGCAAACACATTGGCGGTGCTCAGCAGAAAGCCGTCGTAGTCGCCACCCGCCGCTGCCAGGTGCCGGCTGTAGCCGCCCTCCGCGCCCCGCACGAGGAAAGCCTGGCGAAAACCGGCCGCTGCCACGCGGTCGGCGCCGCTGGTGTCCTTGAGCATCAACAGATGGGCGTGGCGGTCGGCCAGCGCAGCCACCGTCTGCGGCGCCATCTCGTTGCCGGTGACCTGCGGCAGCTGGTACAGCGCCATCGGCAGGCCGGTGGCCAGCACACGGTCCAGCGAAGCGGCGATCTCGGCCTGCGACAGCTGCGCGCCATGCGGCGGGCACACGGTAAAGCCGACAACACCGCTGTGGCGGAGCACGCGGGCCAGTGCCAGCTCGTCCACTGCATCCACCACACCCGCGCGCTGGCACAGCCAGGCCCGCAGTTCGGCCAGCGTGGCCAGCATCTCCTGCAGCCCCGGCTTGAGCACGCCCACCAGCAGGTGCAGGCCCAGGGCCGGCGCCTCGTCCATCAGCAGCTGCAGCAGCGTGCGCACCTCGTCGTCGGCCAGCTGCCAGCCATCGCCGGTGGAGCCGGGCACCAGCAGGCCGCGCACATGCGGCTGCAGGAAGCGCAGGTGCGCCTTCAGGCGTTCAGCATCGATGGCGCCCTCAGCGGTGTAGGGCGTGAGCAGCGGGCACCACAGGCGCGGCACGCCGTCGGGCAGCAGGCGCTGCAACCAGGCGGCGCGCCGGGGCGCCAGACGATCGAGGGGAACGGCAGGAGAGCTCATGCAGCCATCGTAGGCAGCGGCCCCCTTGCCAAAAAGATATCGCAGGCGATTTCAGATATGCTTTGAAAGCATGAACCTGCACCGCATCGAGGCCTTTCTGGCGGTGGCCCAGGGCGGCAGCATCACCCGCGCAGCCACCCAGCTGGACGTGGCGCAGTCGGTGGTCAGCCGCCATGTGGCGGCCCTGGAAGCCGACCTCGGCATTCGCCTCTTCGAGCGCACCGGCCGCGGCGTGGCCATGACCGAAGCGGCGCAGCTGCTGGCGCCGCGCCTGCGGGCCGCGCTGGCCGACATGCAGCGCGCGGCGGCCGAGGCGGCTGAACTGGGGGGCCAGCCCGGCGGGCTGGTGCGCATGGGCCTGGTGCCGGCGGCGGCGCAGCCGCTGGTGGGCCTGCTGCACCAGCGCCTGGCGCAGCGGCATCCGCGCATCCGGCTGCAGTTCGTCGACGGCTTTTCGCATGCGCTGGACGAACGGCTGGCCAGCGGCGACCTGGACCTGGCGGTGATCAACCGCTTCGGCCGGCTCGACCCCAAGGGCGAAGAGCGGCTGTGCGTGGTGGACAGCCTGCTGGTGGGCCCGCCCGGGGCACTGGCGCCCGATGCGCCCGCCCTGCCCTTCAAGCGGCTGGCCGGCGTGCCGCTGGTGCTGGCCTCACGCCCCAACGGGCTGCGTACCGCGCTGGATGAGGTGTGTCGCCGCGTGGGCGTTCAACTGCAGGTGGCGGTGGAGGCCGACTCCATGCTGACGATGAAGGGCCTGGTGATGCATGGCGGGCTGTACAGCGTGCTGCCCTACCAACTGGTGCATGAAGAGCTGGCGGCCGGCCGCCTGAGCGCGGCGGGCATCGTGCGGCCCACCGTGCCGCGCGTGCTCACGCTGGTGCTGTCTCACCGCCAGGCGGGCTCGGCCGCGGTGCGGGCGGTGGCGCAGGCGGTGCGCGAGATCGTGCGCGACGCGCTGGTGAAAACCGTGTGGCGTTGAGCCGGGCTCAGCGCCGCGGTGCGCCGCTGCGTTCTTCCAGGTGACGGAAGCTGATGCGGCCCTTGCTCAGGTCGTAGGGCGACAGCTCCAGCGACACGCGGTCGCCCGCCAGCACGCGGATGTGGTGCTTGCGCATCTTGCCGGCGGTGTAGGCCACCAGCTGGTGACCGTTGTCCAGCGTCACGCGGTAACGTGAGTCGGGCAGCACTTCCTGCACGACGCCGCGCATCTCGATGAGTTCTTCCTTGGCCATGGGGCGCTCCTGTTTTTGAGTGAATCCAGCCCACCACTGCAATGCCCGGCGTCGATGGCCGACAGCCATCGGTCCGCCCGGCGCGGTGGTGATCGTGAGCAGACGCCAGCCCGCATGCGGGCCACCGCAAGACGGCAAGAGAATCGATGAGCGGTGCGAGCATCGGCCCGAGCCTCCAAGGGAGCGGAGGGTGGGCGAGAGACCTACGGATGGAAGGTCTTGCGTGTCTGTGGGCCCAATACTACACCTATCGAATACCCTAGACGTCTAGACAAGTTCTGGCGCCCGGCTGGCCTTCCTCAACCCGGCAGGTCTTGCAGGCTGCGCGGCTCCGTCACCGGCACGCCGTTGTGCCCGCGGCGGAAGCTGGCAGCCGCTTCATACGCCGCCTTGCGCACCCGCATGATCGAGCCGATGGGCCGGTGTGCGGCCAGCCCATGCCAGGGGCTGAACGACAGGCCGTCGTCCAGCGCATCGGCCCGCGCATCGGGCCAGCTGTCCTGCGGCGGCAGGCTGAGCGTGGCCACGGTGTGCCAGGGGCTGTCCTGCTCCTGCCATTCCACCGAGGCGTCCTCGATGGGCATCGCCTCCAGGTTGGTGCACAGCTGCACCCGCAGCGCCCAGGTGCCGCCCTGGCGGGCGAAATGCTGGCGCACCTCGTCGCGCAGCGCATGGGGCCGGTCCTTGAGTTCGATGGGCTGGTCGGTCAGCGCCTGCAGCTCGGGCGATGCCGGTGCCAGCGACAGCTTGGCCATGTACGGGCCCCACAGCACCGGCACCTGGCTGAAGAAGGTCTCGCCCAGGATGTGGGTGGCCGGGTGGCCGCCCAGCGCCTTGAGCGTCCCGCTTTCGCCACCGGCCTTCTCGATGATGGATTCCAGCCCGCGCAACGCGGCCGACAGCACCTTCTTGGCGTTGGGCGCCTTGTCGGTGGTGGCGGCCAGCAGCTTCACGGTCTTGAGGAACTTGGCGGCCGTGGGTGCGCTGAACACCGGGCCGTTGACCATCAGCACGTCCTGCGTGGCATCGGCCTGGCTGCCCGGCAGCCGCTCGCCCTCCACGCCCAGCAGCTTCAAGGCCAGGCCGCGCGGCGTGGACACGCCGTCGTCCAGCAGGTCGCCCGGTGTCGACGACAGGCGCACCACCGCGTCGTAGGTGCCCGGCTGCGCGCACAGGCCCTGCGCCAGCTCGGGCGGCAGGCCGGGCTGCACCGTCAGGCTGCCGCGCAGCAGGCCGTGGCTCTTGGCATGCACGCTGCGGTAGGCATGGCCTTCGTCGCGCGCCACCGTGCGGCTGATGCCCAGCAGCGCATCGCGCAAGTCCTGGTCGGTCTGGGCTTCGTCGGGCTCGGCGGCCTCGAACGTGGGCTGGTAGCGCAGGGGGGTGGGGGTCAGGCTCAAGGGATTCTCCAGAAGGGGCTCATTTCGGCAGGGCGTAGGCGATCATGCTGTCACCGGTCTTGGTGCCCAGCGAGCCGTGGCCCCCTGCGGCCACCACCACGTACTGGCGGCCGTCGGCACCCAGGTAGGTCATGGGCGTGGCCTGGCCACCGGCGGGCAGGCGGTGCTGCCACAGCTGCTTGCCGTTGCTGGTGTCGTAGGCGCGCACGTAGTAGTCCAGCGTGCCCGACAGGAAGGCCACGCCACCGGCGGTGGTGATCGGCCCGCCCAGGTTGGGCACGCCCATGCGGAAGGGCAGTGGCAGCGGCGAGCTGTCGCGCACCGTGCCGTTCTTGTGCATCCAGATCTTGTGGCCGCTCACCAGGTCGGCCCCGGCCACATAACCCCAGGGCGGCGCCTGGCAGGGCAGGCCCAGCGGCGAGGTGAAGGGGCCCAGCTTGACGGCGAAGGGCGCGCCGAAGTTTTCGTTCAGCGCGGGCAGCCCACCCTCGGGCGGCGTGCCGCCTTGCACCAGCATCGCGCTGTCGTCCGGCCGCGGCACCAGCTGCGACACGAAGGCCAGGTAGGTGGGCGTGGCAAACACGATCTGCCGCTGCGGATCGACCGACACGCCGCCCCAGTTGAAGACGCCGAAGTTGCCCGGGTAGATCAGCGAGCCGCCGACCGAAGGCGGCGTGAAGCGGCCCTCGTAGCGCAGCCGCTTGAAGGCGATGCGGCAGGCCAGCTGGTCGAACATCGTGCCGCCCCACATGTCGCGCTCGCGCAGCGGCGGCGGATCGAAGGACAGCGCCGAACGCGGCTGCGTGGGCGCGGTGCGGTCGCCTTCGGCCGCGCCTTGCGGGGCCGGCTCTTCGGTCACCGGCAGCAGCGGCTGGCCGGTGCGGCGGTCCAGCACGAACAGCTCGCCCTGCTTGGTGGGCTGCACCAGCGCCGGCACCGAGCGGTTGTTGACCGTCAGGTCCACCAGCGTCGGCTGGGCCGGCACGTCGTAGTCCCACAGGTCGTGGTGCACCGTCTGGAACACCCAGCGCACCTTGCCGGTGGCCAGCTCCAGCGCCACCACCGAGGACGAGTACTTTTCCACCGACGCGCTGCGCTTGCCGCCCCACTGGTCGGGCGGCTGGTTGCCCATGGGCACGTACACCAGGCCCAGCGCTTCGTCCACGCTGCTGATGGACCAGCTGTTGGGCGAATTGGGCGTGTAGGTCTGGCCCGGGGGCAGCGGCTCGGTCACGTCGGGGTTGCCCGAATCCCAGTTCCACACCAGCGCACCGGTGTCGATGTCGTAGGCGCGGATGACACCCGAGGTCTCGGCGGTGGACACGTTGTCCAGCACCGTGCCGCCCACCACCAGCAGCTTGTCCGTCACCACCACCGGCGAGGTGCTGTAGTACGAGCCCGGCTTGACGTTGGGCATCTGCGTCCACAGGTCGATCTGGCCGTTGACGCCGAAGGTCTGGCAGCGGCTGCCGGTGTCGGGGTCGAGCGCGATCACGCGGCCATCGGCCGTGGGCATGAAGAGCTTGTTGTGGCAGGCCGTGGCCGGCGGCGGCGTGGCCGGTGCGCTGGCGGCCGAAGCCACTGCCGCGTCGGGCGCGGCATTGCCGGCCGGCGTGCTGCGCGGCGCGTGGTACGACAGGCCGCGGCAGGTCAGGTGCTGCAGCGCCAGTGCGCCGGCGCCCTGGATCTGCGGCTCGAAGCGCCACAGCTGCTGGCCGGTGGTGGCATCCAGCGCCACCACCGACTGGTGCGGCGTGCACAGGAAAAGCCGGTTGCCCACCTTCAGCGGCGTCACCTCGAACGTGGTTTCCTTGGGGTCGCCGGGGCGGCCGCGCACGTCGCCGGTGCGGTACTCCCAGGCCACTTCCAGCTTGTCCACGTTCTCCGGCGTGATCTGGCTCAACGGCGAATAGCGCTGGCCCGCGCCGGTGCGCCCGTAGGCATGCCACTCCCCATCCGGCACGGGGGCCGAGGCGGCAGCCGCGCTGCTGGCTAGCGGCGGCGGCGCGGTGCCTTCGATGCGGTGCTTGTCGACGAACCACGAAGCCACCGCCAGCAACAGGAACAGGCCCAGCAGCAGCCCCAGCCAGCCGCGAGGGCCGCTCCAGGCACCGCCGCCGCGTCCGCCTTCGGCCAGGCCCAGGCCACGCGCCACCCAGGGCGTGAGCAGCCACAGCCCGAGCACGAAGATCACGTCGCCGCGCGCGGCCAGTGGCCACCAGTCCAGCCCCACTTCCCACAGCGACCATGCCACGGTGCCCAGCACCAGCAGCGCATA
>CAKZXL010000823.1 GCA_937883885.1 uncultured Aquincola sp.
CTGGCCGTAGCGGTCGGGCGCGGTCAGGGTGTTCACCACCTCCTGCGCCAGCGCGGCATGAAAGGCTTCGAGCAGCCCCAGTGCCTGCATGCGCTCGGCCGCGAAGCGGGCGGTTTCAGCAGCGGCGATCTCGGCGCAGTCGGCCGCCGGTGCGCCCACGCGGGCGGCCAGGCGGGCCAGAAGTTCGGTGTCCACTTCGGCGCGGTTGGCGTGGGTGATGGTCTCGCCCTGGGCGATCTTGGTGAGCTTGCCCACCATGCCGCCGATGACCACCTGGCCGATGCCCTGTGCCACCGCTTCATCGAGCGCATAGCGCAGGAAGTCGCCCATCTGCACGAAGGCGGCGGGCGGCAGCTCGGGGTGTTCACGCATCGCGAACTGCTCGGTGCGGCCGCCGGTGGTCAGCACCACCACGCTGCGGCCGGTTTGCGCGGCCAGCGTGGCCGCCACCTGCACACCCTGCACCACGCTGGCCCGGTAGGCCGAGGTGCTGTAGGGCTTGACGATGCCGGTGGTGCCCAGGATGGAGATGCCGCCCAGGATGCCCAGCCGGGCGTTCAGCGTCTTGCGCGCCATCTCCACGCCCTGCGGCACCGAGATGCACACTTCCAGCCCGTCGTGCAGCAGCAGTTCTTCCCCCACCGCGCGCACGTTGTCTTCGATGTTGCGGCGGGGCACCGGGTTGATGGCCGGGCCGCCGACGGCCAGCCCCAGGCCGGCCATGGTGACGGTGCCCACGCCCGGCCCTCCGGTCAGCTGCACCACGCCGGCCTGGCCGGGCAGGCGGCGCAGGTCGGCCGTGAGGTGGGCGCCGTCGGTGCAATCGGGGTCGTCGCCCGCGAACTTCACCACCATGGCATGGGCGCTGTGGGCATCGCAGCGGCCGTCGTGCACCTCGAAGCGCACGGTGTCGCCATTGGGCAGCAGGCAGTCGATGTGGGGCGGCACGGCGCCTTCCACCAGGCCGATGGCCGCCGCCCGCGCCGCCGCGGCCGAGCACGCGCCGGTGGTGAAACCGGTGCGGGTGCCGCGGGGCTTGGCGCCATCTTTCATCCGCGTTCTTCGGCCTCGGCCAGCGACAGCAGCGCATGCAGCGCCGCCACCACCAGCGTGGAGCCGCCCTTGCGGCCGCGGATCACGATCCAGGGCACGTCGGCCAGCTCGGCCAGCGCGTCCTTCGACTCGGCGGCCGAGACGAAGCCCACCGGCATGCCCACCACCAGCGCCGGGCGCACGCCTTCTTCACGCACCAGCCGCACCAGCTCCAGCAGCGCGGTGGGGGCATTGCCGATGCCGACGATGCCACCTTCCAGCAGCCCCTGCCGCCAGGCCTTGCGCATGGCCTGCACCGCACGGGTGCTGTTCTCGGCCCGGGCCTGGGCGATGACGTCTTCATCGCTGATGAACTGGTGCGCCGCCATGCCGAAGTGGGCCAGCCGAGGCTTGCTGAGGCCCGAGCAGATCATCTCCACGTCGGCCACCACCGGCGTGCCGCCGCGGCAGATGGCCGCGATGCCGGCCGCCACCGCCTGCGGGTGGAAGTCGGTCAGGCCGTTGAAGTCGAAGTCGGCGTTGGCATGGATCATCCGCCGCACCACCGGCCACTGGGCACTTGTATAGGCATGTGGGCCCACCTCGGCATCGATGATGGCGAAGCTGTCGTGCTCGATGGCCTGGCCGGCCGGCGTGAGCTGCTCGGTGACGGTGTTGACGGTGCTCATCGGCGCTCAGGCGGGCTGGGGGGCGTGGGGGTGCTCGTGCGCATGGTGGTGCGCATGGTCGTGCGCGTGCACATGCTCATGGGCATCAACGAGCACCGGCGCCACTGCGGGCGCATGCGTGTGCGCATGGGTGTGCTCGTGCGAATGCCCATGCCCGGCCTCGTGCGCCAGCTCGCGGAAGCGGCAGCCGTCGCAGGGCAGCTTGCTGTCGGGCACGCCGGCCAGCAGGTCGGCCACCCGTTGCTCCAGCAGCGCGAAGATCTCCGGCTCGAAGCCGAAATGCGTACCGCCGTGGAAGCGCACCTGCGGATATTGCTGCTGCAGGTGGGCCACCTGGCGGTGGATGCGCTCCATCAACGTGCCGGTGTACAGGTAGTAAGGCAGCACCACCACCTGGCGCATGCCCAGCAGCACCTGCCGCTGCACCACCCGCTCCAGCCGCGGCCAGGCGATTCCGGTGAAGGCGAGCTCCACCAGCTCATGGTCGCCCGACTCGAACAGCCAGCGCGCCATCTTGGCCATGTCGCCATTGGCGCCGCGGTCGGAAGAACCGCGGCCCAGCAGCACCACGCCGGTGGTGGTGGGGTCGGGCATGTCCAGCGCCAGCATCGCGCGACGCAGCCGCCGCTGCAGGATGGTGAGGATGGGGTCGCAGGCCGTCAGGTGCGGGCCGTACAGGAACTCCACGCCCGGCGCATGTTCACGCGCATGCTCGATGGCCTCGGGGATCTCCATCTTCACGTGGCCGGCGGCGTTCAAGATCAGCGGCAGCACCAGCACCCGCTGCGCGCCGCGGGCGGCCGCCACCAGGCCGTCGTGCAGGCTGGGCGGCGCAAACTCGATGAAGCACAGCTCGATGCGCCAGCCCGGCTGCCGCGCGCGCCATTGCGCGACGAACTGGCGGATTTCTTCGTTGCCGCTGTCTTCGCGCGAGCCATGGCCCACCAGCAGCACGGTGGTGTGGGCATCCAGGTGGATGGGGTTGTCGGTCATCTCAGGCCTCCGGCGCGCTGGCGCGGCGAAAACGGTGGGTGAAGGCGGCGTCGTACAGCCGCGACTTGGTGAGTTCGGGCCAGTGGCGCGCGCCCAGCGTGGGGCTGGCGATCACCATGGCCTGGCTGACGATGCCGGCCTCCCGGCACAGCTGCTTGATGGTGGCCACGGTGCCGCGCACGATGCGTTGCTGCCCCGGCCAGCTGGCCTTGTGCACCACCAGCACGGGGGCGTCTTCCGGCCAGCCGGCGGCGCGCAGCCCGGCTTCCACCTTGTGCAGCAATGTGATGGACAGGAAGATGCACAGCGTGCTGCGGTGCGCGGCCAGCGCGGCCAGGTCTTCCCCTTCGGGCATGGGCGTGCGGCCCTCCACCCGGGTGAAGATGGTGGTCTGCGTGACCTCAGGCAGGGTGAAGCTTTCCACCGCGGCGGCGGCCGAGGCCATGGCCGACGACACGCCCGGCACCACGCCGATGGGGACGCCGGCCGCGTCCAGCGGCTGCACCAGCTCGATCAACGTGCCGTACAGCGCAGGGTCGCCGGTCTGCAGCCGCAGTACGGTGGCGCAGCGGCCGGCCTGCTCGATCAGCCAGGCCGACATCTCGTCCAGCGTCATGCCCTTGCTGTCGGCGATCACGCAGCCGGGCGGCGCCCAGCGCGTGGCCGCTTCATCCACCAGCGAGCCAGCGAACAGGATGGCGCCCGCCTGCTGGATCAACGTCCGGCCCTTGACGGTGATCAACTCCGGATCACCGGGGCCGGCACCGACGAACCACACCGTGCCCGGCATGCTCAAGCGGCGGTCAGCCGTTCGTCGAAGCAGGCACGGGCCCAGCGCTGCATGCGCACCGCCTGCACGCCCTTGACCACCAGCACGGTGAACACCGGCTCCAGCACCACCAACGACAGGTACGAGGCCGCGAACATCGCCCAATCGGCCAGCGGCGTGGCGTCGTTGGCGATGGACAGCCAGAAGCCCACCATCGCGGTGACGCCGGCGTAGTAGGCCGCGTCCAGCTTCAGCACGTCACGCACCGACAGCGCGCCTTGCGCCAGCCGGCGGCCCAGCGTGTGGTGCAGGGCCAGCAGCGGCACCGCCAGTGACAGGAAGTTGACCGACAGGTGCACCAGGTCCTGCGGCTCGAACCACAGGCCTTGCAGCAGCAGGCCCAGGCCGAAGCCGAACAGCGTGGGCAGGCAGCCCAGCAGCAGGTAGATGGGCATGGCGCCGACGAAGTGCAGCTCCGACGGGCCCACCGGCCGGTGGAACGACTGCATGAACAGCGTGAAGAACAGCGCCGCCAGCACCGTGCGCAGCCACAGCTTCGGCTGCTTGAGCCAGGCCGGTGCATGCACGGCCAGCAGGGCCACGGCGGCCACGTTCGCGGCCATCAGCTTGGGGGCGGCCAGCAGGCCGGGTTCGATGTGCATGGGTCTCTCCTCGGGTTGGACAGGTTCAAGGCCGCAGCAGCGCACAGGCCGCCGCGGGGTTGGAAGGGAAGTACGCGTGGAAGTAGCTGGCCGTCAGCCGGCCTTGGCGGAACACCGCCTCACCGGTGCGGCCGGCGCGCGCAGGCCGGGTGGTGGTGAACGGCGCCAGCGGCGTTTCCAGCCGCGAGTAATGGAAGCTGTGGCCGCGCAGCGTGCCTTCGGGCAAGGCCGCTTCATGCAGCCCGATGGCGGCCAGGCGGCTTTGCATCACCGCCTCGCCGGGCAGCAGGCCGGCCATGGGCTGGCGGCGGCCCTGTACGTCGGTCAGGCCTTGCAGCAGGACCAGCAGGCCGCCGCATTCGGCCAGCAGCGGCCGGCCCGCGGCCTGGTGGGCGCGCAAGGCCTGCTGCATCGGCAGGTTGGCGGCCAGCGCGTCCAGGTGCAGCTCGGGGTAGCCGCCGGGCAGCCAGACCGCGTCGCAGGGCGGCAGCGCCGCATCGGCC
>CAKZXL010000824.1 GCA_937883885.1 uncultured Aquincola sp.
GCGGCAGCGACGACAGGTAGGCAAAGCCCAGGTCCAGGATCTTGGGCGTGAGGCGGAACTGCCGGCCTTGCGCCTCCACGTAGCCCAGGCCTTCCAGCGTCAGCAGGATGCGGCGTGCGCCGGCGCGGGTGAGGCCGGTGCGGGTGGCCACCTCGGTCAGCGTCTGGCTGGGCGCCTCGGCGCTGAAAGAGCGGATGACGGCCAGCCCGCGGGCGAAGGACTGGACGTAGGTATCACCCGGCGTCGGGCCCGGCTTGGGGCCTTCTTCGGCCAGCGGCGGCTCGGTGATGTCGGAGGACGACGGGGCGGGGGACGGCAGGGCGGTCATCGGGGCGCATTATCGGCAGCGTCGCTTGGGTACCATCGCGCCCGTTTCAACCACCTCTTGCCAGAGACAGGAGCCAGCACCATGGCCATGGACGTCGTCGACTACGAGATCAAGGGCGCCGAGATGCAGTTCGTCGAGGTCGAGCTCGACCCCGGCGAAGCCGCCATCGGCGAAGCCGGCAGCATGATGTTCATGGACGCCGGCATCGGCATGGACACGGTGTTCGGCGACGGCTCCAAGAACCAGGGCGGCTTCTTCGGCAAGCTGCTGGGCGCCGGCAAGCGGCTGGTCACCGGCGAATCGCTGTTCACCACCATCTACACCAACGAAAGCAGCGTCAAGCGCCGCGTGGCGTTTGCCTCGCCGTATCCCGGCAAGATCATGGCGATGGACCTGAGCCGCCTGGGCGGCACGCTGATCTGCCAGAAGGACGCCTTCCTGTGTGCCGCGCGCGGGGTGTCGCTGGGCATCGCGCTGCAGCAGAAGCTGTCCGTCGGCTTCTTCGGGGGCGAGGGCTTCATCATGCAAAGGCTGGATGGCGACGGCATGGCCTTCGTGCACGCCGGCGGCACCGTGGTCAAGCGCGAGCTGCAGCCGGGCGAAACCCTGCTGGTGGACACCGGCTGCGTGGTGGCCTACACGCCCAGCGTCAGCTTCGAGATCCAGTACGTCGGCAAGATCAAGACGGCGCTGTTCGGCGGCGAGGGCCTGTTCTTCGCCAAGCTCACCGGCCCCGGCACGGTGTGGCTGCAAAGCCTGCCGCTGTCGCGCCTGGCCTCGCGCATCTTCGCGGCGGCGCCGCAGCGCGGCGGTGGCGGCCGCGAAGAAGGCTCGCTGCTCGGTGGCGTGGCCGCCGGCGGGCTGCTGGGCGGCATCCTGGGCGGCGGCGACGACGATTGACGCGCCCAAGACGCTCCCACGTTTCCGACGGGTAAACCTGGGAACAGACCCGCTGCCGACAGCCTGTCAAAGGGCTGCCCGGCAGCCCCGCGCCTTACACTAGCGGGTTGCTAAAAGGCACCCCTGCGTGGGGTGGTGCATGCGTGAAATTGAATGATCTGGCCTTGCCGCTGAACCGGCGCAAGGTGCTGGCCGCGGGTGCCGCGGCCGGGGTGGCGGCCCTGGGTGTTGTCGGCATGCGCAGCAGCCATGCCTCGCTGCGGCCGCAGGCGCCTGCCGGCGCGGTGCCGGTAGCCAGGGCGGCGGCCACGGGCACGGCGCCCGCCGCGGCCGGTGTCGGCGCCGCGCCCGCAGCGGGCAGCGGGCCCATCCTGGTGCTCAATTCGCTGGACGCCAACGTCAGCGTGATCGACCCCGCCACCTTCGGCGAGATCCGCCGCCTGCCCACCGGCAAGGAGCCGCACCACCTGTACCTCACGCCCGACGAGAAGTCGGTGGTGGTGGCCAATGCGCTGAGCGATTCGCTCACCTTCATCGACCCCGCCACCGGCCTGGTGCAGCGGGTGGTCACCGACATCATCGATCCGTACCACCTGCGCTTTTCGCCGGACATGAAGTGGTTCGTCACCGCGGCCAACCGGCTCAACCACATCGACCTGTACCGCTGGCAGCCGGCCAATGCCGCGCAGCCGCTGGCCCTGGTCAAGCGGGTGCCGGCCAGCCGCACGCCCAGCCACCTGTCGATCGACAGCCGCAGCACCGTCATCTACTCGTCGATGCAGGACAGCGACGAACTGATGGCCATCGACATCGCCACGCAGACCCCGCGCTGGAAGATCAACATCGGCAAGATGCCGGCCGACGTGTTTTTGACGGCCGACGATCGCACGCTGCTGGTGGCGCTGACCGGCGACGAATTCGTCGAGTGCTACGACGTCTCGGGCGCCCAGCCCAGGCTGGTCAAGCGCATCAAGACGGCGGCCGGCGCCCATGCCTTCCGCGCCCGGGGCGACCGCCGGCACCTGTTCGTCAGCAACCGGGTGGCCAACACCATCAGCCTGATCGACACCCACACGCTGACGGTGGTGGAGCACTACCCCGCGCCCGGCGGCCCCGACTGCATGGAAATGCTGAACGACGGCCGCACGCTGCTGGTCACCTCGCGCTGGGCGCGCAAGCTCACGTTCATCGATATCACCCGGCGCGAGGTGGTGCGGCAGGTGCCGGTGGGCAAGTCGCCCCACGGCGTGTGGACGCTGGCGCATGCGGGCCGCATCTAGCACCGCTGTTGCGCTGGCCCTTGCACTGGCGGCTGCGCTGCCAGTGCTGGCGGCCACACCC
>CAKZXL010000825.1 GCA_937883885.1 uncultured Aquincola sp.
GGAGGCCGCCCATGGACTACCAGACGCTTCAGTTTCCGTACCGGCGCCATGCCGACCAGGACGCTGGCACGCCGCCGCGCCACCCGGTGGTGGTGGTGGGCGCCGGCCCGGTGGGCCTGGCGCTGGCCATCGACCTGGCGCAGCGCCAGGTGCCGGTGGTGCTGCTGGACAACGACCACCAGCTGTCCAGCGGCTCACGCGCCATCTGCTTTGCCAAGCGCACGCTGGAAATCTTCGACCGCCTGGGCTGTGGCCAGCCGATGGTGGACAAGGGCGTGTCCTGGAACGTGGGCCGCGTGTTCCTGCGCGACGAGCCGGTGTATGCCTTCGACCTGCTGCCCGAGACCGGCCATGAGCGGCCGGCCTTCATCAACCTGCAGCAGTACTACGTGGAAGGCCTGCTGGCCGAGCGCGCCGCGCAACTGCCGCTGATCGACCTGCGTTGGGACAACGCGGTGCAGGCCGTGGAACAGCACGCCGACCACGTGCTGCTGACGGTGGCTACGCCCGAAGGCCCCTACCAGTTGCGCGCCGACTGGCTGGTGGCCTGCGACGGCAGCCGCAGCACCGTGCGTGAACTGATCGGGCAGGAAAGCACCGGCCGCGTGTTCAAGGACCGCTTCCTGATCGCCGACGTGAAGATCACCGGCCGCCAGCAGCCGCCCGAGCGCTGGTTCTGGTTCGACCCGCCGTTCCACCCGGGCCAGAGCGTGCTGCTGCACCGCCAGCCCGACGACGTCTGGCGCATCGACTTCCAGCTGGGCTGGGACGCCGACCCCGAGGCCGCCAAGCGCCCGGAGAACATCATTCCGCTGGTCAAGAAGCTGCTGGGCGACGACGTGCCCTTCACGCTCGAATGGGCCAGCGTGTACACCTTCGGCTGCCGGCGCATGGCCAGCTTCTGCCATGGCCGCGTGCTGTTCGCGGGCGATTCGGCGCACGGCGTGTCGCCCTTCGGCGCCCGCGGCGCCAACTCCGGCGTGCAGGACGCCGACAACCTGGGCTGGAAGCTGGCCGCTGTGCTGCAGGGCCAGGTGGTGGGCGATGCCGCGCAGGCGCTGGTGGCCAGCTACGGCCGTGAGCGCGAATACGCGGCCGACGAGAACATCCTCAATTCCACCCGCGCCACCGACTTCATCACGCCCAAGAGCGCGGTGAGCCGGCTGTTCCGCGACGCGGTGCTGCAACTGGCGCGCACGCAGCCGTTTGCGCGGCGGCTGGTCAACAGCGGCCGGCTGTCGGTGCCGGCAACGCTGGACGGCTCCCCGCTTAACACGCCTGACGTCGATGGCTTTCAGGGCTTGATGCGGCCGGGCGCGGTGGCGGCCGATGCGCCGCTGCGCGGCGCCGTGGGCGGCTGGCTCCTGCGCGCCTTGTCCAGCGGCTTCACGCTGCTGATGTTCGGCGAGGCGCCGGCCTGGGCCCACGACCTGCCCGGCATCGCGCTGCTGCAGGTGACGGCGGGTGAGGCCCATGCACTGGCCTGGCAGCGCTACGACGCGCAGCCCGGCACGGCTTACCTGATCCGCCCCGACCAGCATGTGTGCGCCCGCTGGCGCGAGCCGTCGGCCGCCGCAGTGCTGGCCGCGCAGGGCAGGGCGCTGGGCCGCCGCGTGGACCCGCAGACCGAAAGGAGCGCGGCATGAGCGCCACGCTGAACACCGAGCTGAACCTGAAGTCGCCCGACGACTTCTACGAGGCGCTGATCGACACCCACCGCGACCTGCCCGAGGCCGAGAGCCATGCGCTCAATGCCCGGCTGGTGCTACTGCTGGCCAACCACATCGGCGACATGGCCGTGCTGCGCCAGGCCCTGGCCTTGGCGCGCGACCCTTCTGCTGGAGACCCCGCATGAGCGAAGCAACAACGACCTTGAACTACCAGTCCGGCTTCGGCAACCAGTTCGCCACCGAGGCCGTGGCCGGCGCGTTGCCGCAGGGGCGCAACAGCCCGCAGCAGGTGGCGCTGGGCCTGTATGCCGAGCTGATCTCTGGCAGCGCCTTCACCGCCCCGCGGCACGAGAACCGCCGCAGCTGGGTGTACCGTCGCCAGCCCTCGGTGGTGACGGGCGGCTTCGAGCCGCTGCCCCATGCCTTCTGGAAGACCGGGGCCAAGGAAGGCGTGAACGCACCGCCCAACCCGATGCGCTGGCACCCGGTGCCGGTGCCGGGCGACGAGCAGCCCACCGACTTCATCGACGGCATCCGCACCGTGGTGGTCAATGGCGATGCCGATGCGCAAAGCGGCATGGCCGCCCATCTGGTACTGGTCAACCGCTCGATGGAGCGCCGCGCGCTGGTCAATGCCGATGGCGAGATGCTGCTGGTGCCGCAGCAAGGCCGCATCCGCGTGACCACCGAGCTCGGTGTGCTGGACGCAGCGCCCGGCCAGATCGTGCTGGTGCCGCGTGGCATCGTCTTCAAGGTGGCGGTGGAGGGGCCTACTCGCCTGTACGTGTGCGAGAACTACGGCGCCCCGTTCCGCCTGCCCGAGCTGGGCCCCATCGGCAGCAACGGCCTGGCCAATCCGCGCGACTTCCAGGCGCCGGTGGCGGCGTATGAGCAGGGCAGCGAGGCGTACGAGGTGGTGCGCAAGTACGCCGGCCAGCTGTGGCGCACGCGGCAGTCGCGCACGCCCTTCAACGTGGTGGCCTGGCACGGCAACCTCACGCCGCTGCGCTACGACACGGCGCATTTCATGGTCATCGGCTCCATCAGCTTCGACCATCCCGATCCGTCGATCTTCACCGTGCTCACCAGCCCCAGCGACACGCCGGGCACCGCCAACTGCGACTTCGTGATCTTTCCGCCGCGCTGGATGGTGGCCGAAGACACCTTCCGCCCGCCCTGGTACCACCGCAACCTGATGAGCGAGTTCATGGGCCTGGTCTACGGCCAGTACGAC
>CAKZXL010000826.1 GCA_937883885.1 uncultured Aquincola sp.
GAGGAGCGCAGCGGCGAGGTCGGCGCGCGCAGCGCGCTTCGTGAACTGACCCGCGGTGGTTGTTCGAGCGCAGTGAGCGCAGCGAACGTAGCGAGTTCCGCCGCGCGACCTCGGCGCGAGCACCGCAGTGGAGTCGGCCCGCAGGGCTGACCGCCCCAGCATGAGCCCCGCCGCCCCCCGCCCACCGCACGGCGGTCGAACAAGAACAGCATATGCAGCACACGCACAACCGCACGGCGGCCGAACAAAACAGCACAGACAACCCCACCAAGCAGCACACCCATTCCGCACAGCGGTGCCCCCAGGGAAACACCGCCTTGCCCCGCAGCCCCCTGGTGACTACAAACCATCGATCCCCGAAACGAAGCTAAACGAAGCGGTTTCGCGCGGGTTTCGAAAGCAGTAGTAACAACAACGAACGGAGACGAAGATGCCCAGCGATGTTTCCAAGCCAGGCAGGCTCACCCTTGCCGCGGCGGCCGCCACCGTGGCCGTCGGGCTCAGCAGCCCGGCGGCGCAGGCCGCCACCCCCGTGCCAACGGCCACCGGGCCTCTGCCCACCACGGCGCAATCGCACCCCTTCGGCGGCGCCGCCTACACCCTGCGTGCGCAGGACCTGGCCAAGCTGGGCTACGTGGAGGAGGAGTACCTGCTCAGCGGCCAGGCCAACGTGTATGAGTGGCCCGCGCCCGGCCCGGCCGTGGTGCGCACCGCCGATGCGCCCTACACCACCCGCGTGCTGGTGCGCCGGCCGATCAACCCGAAGAAGTTCAGCGGCAACGTCATCGTGGAGCCGCTCAACCCCAGCAACCTGTTCGACCTGAACATCGGCTGGGGCCTGTCGGGCGAGCACTTCGTGCGCAATGGCGACGTGTGGGTGGGCGTCACCGTCAAGCCGGTGTCGGTGGTGGCGCTGAAGAACTTCGACCCCGTGCGCTACGGGCCGCTGAACTTCGCCAACCCGCTGCCGCTGGACGACCCGCGCAACTGCGCCACGGTGCCGGCCGATTCGTCGCGCAGCACCGAGAACGGCCTGGCCTGGGACATCATCAGCCAGACTGGCGCCTGGATGAAGAGCCAGGACCCGCGCAACCCGCTGCGGGCGGCGGCCGGCTTCAATGTGCAGCAGCTGATCGGCTTCGGCTACTCACAGACCGGCGGCTACTTCTACAACTACATCAACGGCATCCACCCGCTGGAAACCGCGCGCAATGGCGGCCGGCCGCTGTACGACGCCTACATCGTGGCCGTGGCCGGTGGCGCCTTCGCCGGGCTGTACCCCATCAACCAGTGCAAGCCGGCGCCCCTGGTGCCCGACCCTCGACGGCAGTTCAGCAACGTGGGCGTGCCCATCATCCACATCATGTCGCAGTCGGACTACCTCACCGGCATCGCCTCGCGCCGGCCCGACAGCGATGCGCCGGCCGACCGCTTCCGCCACTACGAGATGGCCGGCATGGCCCACGCCACGCCCGACGAGCTGTACAGCGCCGCCAAGCCGGAAGACATCGTCAAGGCCGGCCGCAGCGTGCCGCCGATGTCGTGCAACGAAGGGCCGCGCAGCCGCTTCCCCTCGAGCATCCACTTCAATGCCGCATTCCAGAACATGGACCTGTGGCTGCGCCGCGGCCTGCCGCCGCCCAGGGCCGAGCCCATCAACGTGGTGGACGGCAAGCCGGTGCTGGACGTGTTCGGCAACGTCACCGGCGGCGTGCGCAGCCCGCTGGTGGACGTGCCCACCAGCACCTGGAACGGCACCTCCACCGGTGCCAGCTTCTGCTTCATCGCAGGCCATGAGATCCCGTTCGACGATGCGCGGCTGAACCAGCTCTACACCAGCCACGGCGACTACGTGACCAAGGTCAAGGACAGCGTGAACCGCCTGGTGCGCGACCGCTTCCTCACACCGGCCGAAGGCCTGAAGCTGCAGCGCGAAGCCGCGCAATCGCAGATTCCCTGATTGCCGCACCCGACAACCGCCAAGAGGAGAACCAAAGATGTCTAGACAACCCACACTGCGCCGCGCCGCGGCGGCTGCCGCGGTGGCCGCCTTCGCCCTGGGCGCCGCCACCGGTGCGCAGGCCATGGACCTGTCGGTGAACTGGGGCAACCACGGCCCGGCCCGCCTGGCCCAGGCCAACCCGGGGCCGGAAGGGGCCTTCTTCACCGACGCATATGCCTTCAGCCTGGGCGCCGGCAGCTGGAACATCGCCAGCACCGTGGTGGCCAACGAGTTGATGCTGGGCGGCAATGCCGTGTACGCCATCATCGGCGGCGTCTACGGCCTCTATGCCGACCCCGACGGCACGCCCGAAAGCGGCGACGAGTCGCTGATCGGCACCGACAGCGCCTTCAACGGCACCACCGGCGAGCTGTCGATGCAGGCCACCGTGGGCCAGGGCCGCTACTACTACCTGGTCACCGGCCTGGCGGCGGGCTCGGCCGGCGGCGCCTACCAGCTCAGCTCGGCCGTGGCCGCGGTGCCCGAACCCGCTTCGGCCGCGTTGCTGCTGGCCGGAGCGGCAGTGGTCGGCGGCATCGCGCGCCGGCGCACACGCGGGCGCCGGCAGGCGTGAACGCCCGGCTGCCGGCCGGGTGGGACGACGGCGCGCCGCGCGACCGGCGCTTCGTCACCGCGCTGGCTCGCGGGCTGGAGGTGCTGCGCTGCTTCGGCCCCGACGACCAATGGCTGGGCCACCGCGAGATCGCGCGGCGCACCGGCCTGCCGCCGTCCACCGTCAGCCGCCTGGCCTACACGCTGAAGATGCTGGGCTGCCTGAAGGCCGGCCCGGCCATCGGCCAGTACGGGCTGGACGCGGGCGTCATCGCGCTCGGCTTCAGCATGCTGGGCCGCTACGACATCGCCCGCATCGCGCGGCCCACCATGCAGGCGCTGGCAGACGAGGCCGGCGTGCAGGTGGCGCTGTGCGTGCGCCACGGGCTGGAAGCGGTGTACGTGGGCCACTGCAGCGCGCTGCAGGCGCGCTCGGTGCTGGGGCTGGACGTGGGCGCCCGGCTGCCGCTGGCACCCACCGCCGCCGGCCGTGCGCTGCTGGCCGCGCTGGAGCCGGCCGAGCAGCAGCGGGTGCTGCAGCAACTGCAGCAGGCACAGCGGCCGGAGGAAGAACTGCAGGGGCTCCGGCAGGCGCTGCAGGCTTATGCGGCCGAAGGCTTCACACGATCGAACGAGGCGTGGGAAAGCGGCGTCAGCGCCGTGGCGGTGCCGCTGCAGCTGGGCGCTGGCCTGGCGCCGCTGGCCTTGAGCTGCGGCACCGCCAGCAGCACGCTCGATGCGCCGGCCATGGCCTTGCTCGGCCAGCGGCTGCGCGCCGCGGCCGACGAAGTGCGCCATGCGGTGCAGCGCGGCGGCTGAAGCCGCCGCCCGCCGCCCTCAGAACCGGTAGATCACGCTCACGCCGATCTGCGGAATGCCGCGCAGGCGCTCCACGTCGTCGCGGATGTCGTCCAGCTCACGGTCCACATCGGCCTGCGAGACGGTGTTGCTGAGCAGCGGCCCGCTCACCTGCCCGGTGACCTTGGGCTTGCCGAAGGCCAGGCCCAGGTCGACCATCACCCCCCAGCCGCCCACGGCCTGCGGCGGCTTGCCGAAGCCGATGCCCAGGTAGGGCATCACCGTCGGGTACTTCACCCGCACGTTCAGCTGGTCGTCGGGGCCGGCCACGTAGGTGCGGTCGCCGATGGTGATGGTGGTGCCGTCGGCGCGGCCGGTCAGGCGCGCCTTGGCCTCGTTGACCGTCAGGCCGGCCGTGAGCCGGAAATTGCGGTGCACGTACCAGTCGCCGAAAAAGGCGAGTCGGTCGATCTGCACGCGGCCGTCGTAGTCCACGCCGGACTTGGAGCGGTCCCAGTCCAGCCGGCCCAGCGTGCTCACATCGGCACGCAGGGTGAAGCGGTCGTCCACGGGGTGGGCATAACCCAGCGTCAGGCCGGGCAGGCCAGCGCCGAGGTACAGGTCGCCAGCATGGGCAGCGGTGGCGCCGCCCAGGGTCAGTGCGGCAAAGGTGGTGGCCAGCAAGGGCTTCAAGGCATGCCTTTCCAGCGGGCAACCGCGCCCGCGCACGCAGCGCATGGCAATCGCCGTACCGGCGCCACACCCGGCGCAGCAAACAAGAGTGATTCTTGTTTACCCCTAGAATGGAAGCTGTAAGGGCTCAGCCAACCGCCACGGTCCAGCCGGTGGCCCTGACGGTTTCTCCAAAGCTCTTACGGACTTCTTCATGCACCTGCGCCCCCATGCGCTGGCCACGGCCTGCGCCTGCGTCTTTTTGTCCCAGCCCCTGCTGGCCCAGACCGAATCCGCCGCCACCGGCGGCGCCGAGAAGGTGGTGGTCACCGCCACCCGCGGCGCCAAGGCCGTGGAAAAGATTCCCGGCGCGGTGAGCATCATCAACCGCCAGGACATCGAGACCCAGGGCCTGGTGAGCGAAGACCCGAGCGCGTTGCTGACGCTGCAGATCCCGGGCTATGCGCCCGCGCGCCAGAAGCTCACCAACTTCGGCGAAGGCCTGCGCGGGCGCAATGCGCTGCTGCTGCTGGACGGCATTCCGCAGACCAACCCGCTGCGCCTGGGCGGGCGTGAGGGCTACTTCGCCGACCCGATGATCGTCTCGCGCATCGAGGTGGTGTCGGGCGCCTCGGCCGCGCAGGGTCTGGGTGCCACCGGCGGCATCATCAACACCATCACCCGCACGCCCACCGAAGAAGGCACGCACCACACGGTGGAGCTGAAGTACGGCAGCCAGTTCCATGGCGACAGCGCCAGCTGGAAGACCGGCTACATGCTGGAGCACAAGAGCAGCTACGACCTGATCGCCTACCTGGGCGCGCGCAACCAGGACATCGGCGTGGACGGTGCCGGCCGGCCGCTGGCCACCGAATCGCTGCACCGCGCAGCCGACGTGTTCGTCAAGCTGGGCAAGGACTTCGGGCCGCAGCGGCTGCAGGTGATGCTCAACCGGTATCAGGCCGACGGCTTCGACGACCGGGTGGACGTGGCGGGCAACCGCGCCACCGGCCTGCCCACCACCTCGCAACGCGGCACGCTGCCGTACGACGCGCCGCGCAACGAGGTGCGATCGGCCAGCCTGGAATGGACGCACAACGAGCTGGCCCAGGGCACGGCGACGGTGCAGCTGTTCAAGCAGAACTTCTCGGCCCGCTACAGCGGCGGCGTGATCGCCACCTTCCAGGACGCGGCCATTGCGCCGGTGGGCACCTTGGTCGATCAAAGCGAGATCGAGGCCGACAAATGGGGCCTGCGCGCCAGCTGGGTGCGGCCCGATCTGTTCACCCGCGGGCTGGAGCTGACGCTGGGCGCCGATTACCTGGACGACGAATCGCAGCAGCGGCTGACGCAGACCGGCCGCGTGTGGGTGCCGCCCATGACCTACCGCAGCCTGGCGCCCTTCGCGCAGCTGGAGTACGAAGTGGGCCCGCTGACGCTGCGCGGCGGCCTGCGCGACGAGCACAGCCGGCTGAAGGTGGACGACTACAACACCCTCGCCTACTACGGCAGCCGTGCGGTGCAGGGCGGCGAGCGCAGCGCCAGCAAGCTGGTCAAGAACCTTGGCGCGGTCTGGCGCTTCGGCAACACCGGCTGGTCCACCTTCGCCGCGTACAGCGAAGGCTTCGGCTCGCCCGACGTTGGCCTGATCCTGCGCGCCGTCAACAGCAGCGGCCGCTCGGTCAACAACCTGGTGGACCTGCAACCCATCCTGATCGACAACCGCGAGGTGGGCGTCACCTGGCGCGGCCAGCGCAGCAGCCTGTCGGCCTCGGTCTACCGCTCGCACTCCGACCTGGGCAGCCAGCTGGTGGTCAGCAACGGCATCGGCTCGGTGCAGCGGGTGCCCATCACCGTGCGCGGCTTCGAGGTGACGGGTGAATGGCGGCCGCTGCCGGACTGGCAGTTCAACGGCAGCTATGCCATCACCCGTGGCCGCACGGCCAGCGCCGCGGGCGGCAGCCTCGACCTGGACCTGGGCGCCCGTTCGCAAGGGCCCGACAAGCTGGTGCTGGGCGCACTGTGGCGGCCGGCGCCGGGCTGGCGGGCCAACTGGACGCAGTCGGTCTATCGCTCGCGCGATGCCAACGAAGGCAAGTTCTCGGGCCGCACCGCACTGGCCGAACATTTCCAGGGCTACACCGTGGCCGACGTGTCGCTGGCCTGGGATTCGCCGTGGGGCCAGCTGGGCGCGGGCATCGAGAACCTGTTCGACCGCCGCTACATCACCTACTACGGCCAGGCCAACTACTCGGGCACTGCCGAGGACTACTACGCCGGCCGCGGCCGCACGCTGACGCTGAGCTGGCGTCGCACCTTCTGACCATGGGCGGCCGATGGCGCAAGGCCCTGGCCTGGCTGCACCGCTGGGCCTCGCTGCTGGCTGCCGCCGTGCTGGTGGTGCTGGGCCTGAGCGGCAGCCTGCTGGTGTGGCAGGCCGAGGTGGATGCGGCGCTGAACCCGGCGTGGTTCAAGCCCCTGCCCGCCTGCACCGTGGCCGAGCCGGCGGGCCTGCCGGCCACCGACACGCCCGTGGCCCGCGTGCTGCAGGTGCTGCAGCGGCAGGCACCCGGGCGTGCGGCCAACATCGTGGTGGCGCCGCATGAGCGCGGCGCCGCCTGGCAGGTGTGGGAAAAGCGCGATGCCCAAGGCCTGCGCCGCGAGCACTTCATCGACCTGGCCTGCGGCCAGTACCTGGGCGCGCGCGACCGCGGCCTGGTGCGCTGGGACGCGCAGCACCTGGTGCCCACGGTGTATGAGCTGCACCGCTACTTCTGGTCCGGCGAAGCCGGCGCCAACGTGGCGGGCACCGGCGGCCTGGTGCTGTTCGGCCTGGGGCTCAGCGGCCTGGTGCTGGCCTGGCCGCGGCAGGCCCTGCGCTGGAGCGCCTGGCGCCGCACCCTGGGCATCCAGTGGCAGGCCGCGCCCGCCCGCCGCTGGTACGACGTGCACCGGGCGGTGGGCTTCTGGCTGGCGCCGCTGTTGCTGCTGATCAGCCTCACCGGTGCGGCGCTGGTGTTCAACGACACGGCGCGCAGCTGGGTGGGCGCGGTGCTGCCGCTGCAAGTGCAGCCGCGCATGCAGCCGAAAGGCCCCGCCCAACCCGCGCCCGTGGCCGCAGCCGGCCACATCGACGCGCCCCGGCTGTCGCCCGACGAGATCGTCGGCTTGGCCAGCGCCCAGTTCCCCGACGCCCGCTGGAGCCGCCTGACCCTGCCCACCGGCCGCGGCCCGGCCGAAGTGCGGCTGCTGCAGCCCGGAGAGCCGCGGGCCGACACCGGCAACACCCGGGTGCGCATCGGCGCCGATGGGCAGGTGCTGCTGCGCTACGACCCCTTCGATGCGCCGGCCGGCAACGTGCTGCTGAACTGGCTGTTTCCGCTGCACACGGCCGAGGCCTTCGGCCTGGCCGCGCGTGTGCTGTGGAGCCTGTTCGGCCTGGTGCCCACGCTGCTGCTGGCTACAGGCCTGTGGCTGTGGTGGCGGCGCCGTAAGGCGCTGCGCCTGCAAAGGCCTGGCGCAGCCGCTCGCCCGCATAAGCCTGCGCCTCGCGCGCCTTCCGCAGCACGGCTGCCGCGCCAAAGAACTCGTGGGCCACGCCCTCGTATTCACGCCGCTGCACCGCATTGCCGGCGGCGCGCAGCGCGTCCTCCAGCTTGGCGCCGTCGCTGCGCAGCGGGTCCAGCCGGGCATTGATCAGCGTCACCGGCGGCAGGCCGGTCAGGTCGGCGTCGATCAGCTGCAACCGCGTGTCCTTCAGGTCGTTCTCGTGGTTGATCAGGTGATCGACGAACCACTTCACCATCGCCCGGTTCAGCGGCTTGGCGATGGCGTTCTCGAGGTACGACTCGGTGTTCAGGCTGGTCTGCGCCACCGGGTACACCGACACCACATGCAGCGGCGGCCGCAAGGCCGCATCACGCGCCGCAATCGCGGTGGCCACGGCCAGGTTGCCGCCCGCGCTTTCACCGGCCAGGGCCAGCCGCGTGGGGTCGCCGCCCAGCCGGCTGGCATTGGCGATCAGCCAGCGGTAGGCGGCCAGCGCGTCGTCCCAGGCGGCGGGAAACTTGTGCTCCGGCGCCTGCCGGTAGTCCACCGACAGCACGATGGCGCCCGCCTGGGCGCACAGGCCGCGCGCGCCGCCGTCGTACACCTGCCGGTCGGCGATCACCCAGCCGCCGCCGTGGAAGTACAGCACCACCGGAAAAGGCCCGGTGCCAGGCGGCGTGTACAGCGTGGCCGGCAGCGGACCGGCGGCGCCTTCCACCTGCAGCTCGCTGGTGCGCACGCCGGGCACCAGCAGCAAGGGGTCGGCGGCCTTGCCTTCGCGCTGCAGCAGCGCCGTGACCGCATCGGCCACGGTGGGCTGCTGGCGGGCTTCGGCCACCGTCAGCTTCTCGATGGCCTTGGGGTGCAGCGCTTCGTGCGCCTCGGCCAGGTCCAGCTGGTCGTCATCGGCACGCAAGGCCGCCACCGCGTTGGACACGGCATTGACGATGGGGTTGGGCTGGCCGTGGCCGTCGTCGGCGGTGGCGCCGGGGCTGGAAGGATGGGTCACGCGGTTTCCTCAGTAGGTGTGGAAACCGCAGGCTAGGCGGCACGGGCCGCCGCGCCTGTCGGAGAAGGCCGAGGCGCCCCGTGGGAGGGGCGCGCTTCCGCCTTGCCGGGGCTTACATCAGGTGGGCGCCGTTGCCGTCCACCGTGACTCGGGCGCCCTGGCCCGGCGCGCTGCGCTGGGTGAAGGTGCGGGTGGTGCCGTTGTCCATGCGCACGCGCACTTCGTACACGGTCTCGGCCTTCATGCGCTTTTCCACCTCGTTGCCGGCATAGCCGCCGCCCACGGCGCCCAGCACGGTCATCGCGGTGCGGCCGTTGCCGCCGCCGACCTGGTTGCCCAGCACCGCGCCCAGCACGCCACCGGCCACCGCACCCACGCCATTGGCGTCGCCCTTGCGCTGGATGCTGCGCACGCTTTCCACCGTGCCGCAGGACTGGCACACCTCCACCGGCCGGCGCTCGGTGTGCACCGGCGCCTGCGCCACCACCGGGGCCGGCTGGCGCTGCTGCACCGGCGCACGCTCGGTGCGCACGGGGGCGGGCTTCTCGGCCACGGGGCTGGGCGGGGCCTGCTCCAGCATCGCAGGCCGATCGTCCGGGGCGTTGGGCGGCAGGGTCTGCGGCGCGGGGGTCATCGGCAGCGCCTGACTGTTGGCCGCCGCCACCATCGGGGGTTGGGTGGCACCGCGCAGCATCCAGCCGCCGCCGGCCGCCAGCGCGGCCACCAGCAGGCCGCCGCCGACGATGGCCACCACGGTGCGGTCGCGGGAGCGGCGCCGGCTGGCGCTGGGCGACAGGGGCGCTTCGTTCAGGGCATCGGTGGTCGGCATGGCAACTCCTCTTTCGTTGTGTCTTCCATCAGAACGCAGCAGCGCTGCTTTGGTTTGCGGGGTGGATGCATCAGGCGTCACCCGCTGTAACAACCAGCGGGCAAGCAGCGCGCCTGGCATGCGGGTGACATCCCCCGGCTGCGGGGCGCCTTAGGATCGATCCACAACCAGAAGGAGACACCGCCATGCCGCACTACGGCGACTTCCAGAACGAGATCTACCTAGCCGGCCTGTCGGGCGTGGTGCCCAAGCTGCCCACCGACTTCAGCACGCTGGAAGCGCGCGCAGCGGCGGCGCTGCCGCCCCACGTGCTGAACTACGTGCAAGGCGGCTGCGGCGACGAGCTGACCCAGCGCCGCAACAGTGAGGCCTTCGGCCACTGGGGCATGGTGCCGCGCATGATGGTGGACAGCACCACGCGTGACCTGTCGATCGAGCTGTTCGGCCAGCGCTACCCCACGCCGCTCTTAATGGCGCCCATCGGCGTCACCGGCATCTGCACGCAGGACCAGCACGGCGACCTGGCAGCCGCCCGCGCCAGCGTGGCCACCGGCGTGCCGCTGTGCCTGAGCACGCTGACCAACGATCCGCTGGAAACCGTGGCGCAGACGCTGGGCGAGCAGCCCGGCTTCTTCCAGCTGTACACCCCGCGCGATGCCGACGTGGCCGCCAGCCTGGTGCAGCGGGCCGAGCAGGCCGGCTACCGCGCCATCGTGGTGACGCTGGACACCTGGGTGACGGGCTGGCGCCCGCGCGACCTCAACACCGCCAGCTTTCCGCAGCTGCGCGGCCATGTGCTGAGCAACTACTTCAGCGACCCCGCCTTTCGCAAGCTGCTGGCGCAGCCGCCCGAAGCCGACCCGGCGGCCGCCATCCGCGCCTGGACCAAGATCTTCGGCCGTGTGCTCACCTGGGCCGACATGCCCTGGCTCAGGAGCCTGACCAAGCTGCCCATCGTGCTCAAGGGCATCTGCCACCCCGACGATGCCCGCCGCGCGGTGGACGCCGGGGCCGACGCCATCTACTGCAGCAACCATGGCGGCCGCCAGGCCAATGGCGGCATCGCGGCCATCGACCTGCTGCCCGAGGTGGTGAAGGCAGCGGGCAGCGTGCCGGTGCTGTTCGACTCGGGCGTGCGCTCGGGAACCGACGTGGTCAAGGCCCTGGCCCTGGGCGCGCGCGCCGTGGGCGTGGGCCGGCCCTATGCCTACGGCCTGGCGCTGGACGGCGCGGCCGGCGCCACCCATGTGCTGCGCTGCCTGCTGGCCGAAGCCGACCTGCTGATGGCCGTCAACGGCTGGCCCAGCATCGCCGCGGTGCGCGAAGCAGGAGCGCTGCGGGTGTCTTGATCTTTGGGCGAAGATTCGCCCCCATGCAGTCCCTTGCCCCCGACACCGCCGGCCCGCCCGCGCTGGCGCGCCGTGAGCGCCTCTTGATCGGCGTGGTGTTGGCGGCCAACTTCGTGGTGGCCACCTGCGGCACCATGCTCACGGCGCTGGTGCCCGACCTCAGCCGTTCGCTGCAGGTGAGCGTGGCGCAAGTGGGACAGCTGGTCACGCTGTCGGGCGTGGTCATGTGCCTGATGGCGCCGCTGGCGCCGGTGGTGGCGCGGCGCATCGGCCGGCGCCAGCTGCTCACCGCCACGCTGGCGGTGCAAGGCCTGGCGCTGCTGCTGTCGGCGCTGAAGACCACCTGGGGCGGCCTGGCGCTGGGCCGGGCGCTGCAGTCGGTGGGGCCGGCGGTGTTCACGGCGCAGGCCGCGGCGCTGCTGGGTCTGCTGCTGCCGCAGCGTGTGGGCCGCGTCACCGCCACCGTGTACCTGGGCTGGCCGCTGGCCCTGGTGCTGGGCACGCCGGCGGCGGCCTGGTTCAGCGCGGTGGTGGGCTGGCCCTGGGTGTTTGCCTTCGTCGGCGGCTGCAGCCTGGTGGCCGCCGTGGCCGTGTGGCAGGCGCTGGCGCCCTTTGCCGCGCAGGTGCCGCCGGTGGTCAAGGCGCCGTGGCGCGGCATGGCCGCCGGCGTGCGCAGCTGCTGGCTCACCACCGCGATGGCGCTGGCCGCGCAGCTGGTGCTGCTGACCTACTTCACCAGCTATGGCCGCGACGTGCTGCAGGCCAGGCCGGCCGACATGGCGCTGGCACTGACGGCGCTGGGCGCCCTGGGCGTGCTGGGGGTCGCCCGCATCGGGCGCGTGGTCGACCGGCTGGGCGCGCCACGCGCGGTGGCGCTGTGCCTGGGCCTGATGGCGGTCTCGATGGGGGCCTGGCCGCTGGCCACCAGCCTGCCGCTGGCGATGCTGGTGCTGGCGCCCTGGGCGCTGGCGGGCTTTGCGCTCAACGCCGCCCAGCAGGCGCGGCTGCTGGCGCTGGACGCTGCGGGCGGTGCGCGCAACATCGGCCTCAACACCTCGTTCGTGTACCTGGGCCAGGCCCTGGGCGCCGGCCTGGGCGGCTGGTGGGTGGCGCACCACGGCTACGGCAGCCTGGGCCTGGCCGCGCTGGGCTTTCTGGCGCTGGCGGCGGTGGCGTCGTGGCACAGCGGGGCGGTGGCGAGGCCTGATTCGCCGACCGGGGGCCGCATTGATGCGGCTTGACCGCACCGGGCAAAGGGGCCCCAATCAACCGCCGCTGGCAATGTAGTGCGTTTGCACTACGATAGAGCCATGAAGACCGCCACGATTCCTCAAGTCCGTGTTGAACCGGAACTGCGCGCCGATTTGGACGCCGTGCTGCTGCCCGGCGAAACCCTCACCGAGTTTGTCGAGGCTTCGGTGCGGCGCGCTGTCGAGTTCCGTCGTGTGCAGACCGACTTCGCGGCCCGCTGCGATGCCTCGTTAGCCGCTTACGAACGGACGGGCCACTCCATTCCAGCAGACGTCGTATTGGCGAAGTTGGAAGCCAAGGTGGCCGCGCGGGTGAAACAGCTCCGCAAATGACGTTCAGGGTCGAGTTCACATCCGAGGCGGATGAGGACCTCGTTCGCCTTTTCGATTTTTTGCTCGATCAAGCCCAAACGTCAGAGGAGGCCATGCGCGCCTATGACGCAGTCTCGGCGATTCGGGAAGTGGCGCAGAGGCACCTGTCGATCACGCCCTACAGCTACCGCAAGGCGGGCCGGCGCCCGACCTTGCGAGAACTCATCATCCCCTTCGGAGCCACAGGATATGTCCTGCGTTTCGACATACGCAGCCCGGAGCTCGTGCTGGTGATTGGCGTCCGTCACCAGCGGGAAGAGGACTTCCACTGACGGAGCGCGACACCGCACGTCGCGATGCCGTCACCCGTCGCGCCGTGCGCCCCCACCCATGCGGCCCGGGCTGCCCGGACCGCCGGGTCCGGCGGTGCCGGTGCCCAGGCCGCCGGCGCCCATGCCGGCACCAGCAGCGCCGCTGGCTGCACCCGGCGCCCCGGGGTTGAACGGCGTCACCTGCGCGCCCGGTCCGCCGGGTGAGCGGGCGCCGCGCGGGGGCACGGCGTCCAGGCCCTTGCTGGGCCACCAGCGTTCCAGGTGCGCAGCCGCCCATTCGCGGCCGCCCAGGCCGAAGGCCAGCGCGATGGCGGCCACCAGACCGCCCAGCACGATGAGGAAGCTGTAGCGCACGATGGCGCCGCCGATGTCCAGGTGGTCCAGCGCGATCATCAGCACGAAGATGAGGATCGCGTAGCGCGCCAGGCCGCCCAGCAGGTCGGCATCGCGCACGCCCACGCTGTGGCAGTAGGTGGCCACCGCATTGGCCACGAAGCGCGCGAAGTAGGCGCCGAAGGCCAGGATCAGCAGGCCCACGATCACCTTGGGCACGAACACCATCACCCGGCCCAGCAGCTCGGTGACCTGCGTCAGGCCCAGGCCGTTGAAGGCCACGATCAGCGCCGCCAGGATGACCACCCAGTAGGCCAGCCAGGCCAGCAGGTCGGTGGTGTCGGTCTCGCTGCCGCCCCTTTGCAGCAGGCCGTCCACGCCCGCCCGCCGAGTGACGATGTGGAAGTTGATGGCCCGCAGCGTCTTGCGCACCGCAAAGCGTGCCGCCTTGGCCACCAGCACCCCCACGATGAGCACGCCGGCCGCGATCAGCAGCCGCGGAATGAATGCGCCGATCTGCAGCAGGAAGGCCCGCAGCGGCTCCAGCATCATGTCTACCCGTTCCATGTCAGAGGTCCTCTTGATTCAGTTGATCGAGGATGCCGCGCAGCGGAATGCCCACCCAGTCGGGCCGGTTGGACAGCTCGTAGCGCAGCTCGTAGAGCGCCTTGTCCAGCACGTACAGCGACAGCAGGCCCCGCGTCGGGTCCATCGCCGCGCCGCTGGTGCCGGGCGCGCCCACCTCGGCATAGGCCTGCAGGAAGGCGGCGCGGGCGCCGGCCTCCCAACGCGCGGCCAGCTCGGGCAGCGCGCCGTCTTCGCCAGGCATCTGCAACGCGGCGCGCAGGCCGCTTTCGCTGGCATAGCTGAAGCTGCGCAGCATGCCGGCCACGTCGCGCAGCGGCGACTGCTTGGCCCGCCGCTCGTCGAAGCTGCGGCCCGGCTCGCCTTCAAAGTCCACCACCACGAAGTCGTTCTTGACCAGCAGCACCTGGGCCAGGTGGTAGTCGCCGTGGATGCGGATCTTCTGGCCGGCATCGGTGGCGTCGGCCAGCGCCTGGATGCGCTGCAGCAGCGCATCACGCCGCTGCAGCAGCGCCTGCGCGTCTTCCAGCGTGCGGCCCTGCAGCGTGGGCAGGGCTTCCTGCAGCTGGCCCAGCACGCTGCGCGCCTGGGCAGCCGTCTGCTGCACGGCGGCAGAGACGTCGGCCGCGGTCATCGGCTCGGGGTCGAAGGCGGGCTCGCCGGCACGCAGGCCCAGCGCCTGGTGCAGCTGCGCGGTGCGGCGGCCCAGGGTCTGCATCAGCTCGAAGTAGGCGCCATGCACGTCCTCGGGCAGGCCTTCGGGCGTGCTGCGCTGCAGCTCGAAGTAGCGCTGCAGGTAGGCCAGGGTGTAGGCCCAGCCGTCGCCCTGGTTGGCCACGTACGACTGCACCAGGGCCAGCGTGGTGCGCTCGCCCGCGGTGCTCACATGCTCCAGCACGCCGGCCACGGGCACGCAGTGGCGGAACTCGGCCACGTCCGTCAGGAAGCGGCCGATCTCGTACTCGGGGTTCAGGCCCGGGCGCAGCCGGCGGTAGCCCTTGAGGAAGAGGCGCTCGCCCAGCGTGACGATGGTGTTGCTGCTTTGCGCCTGCGGGCGGCTGACTTCCAGCGTGTCGTGGTCGCTGCCGGCCACGCCCTCGAAGGCCGCGGTGGGCGTGAAGCGCAGCTCGCCGCCCTGGGTGGGCAGCACCAGCCGCTCGCCGATGGCCGCCACGATGCCGCGGCAGAAGTGCTCGTCGGCGAAGGCATCGGCCATCACACCCACGAAGGCCTGCTGCCGCACGCGGGCGACGGCGCTGACGGCCAACGCACGGGTGCGGGCCTCGTCGTCGTCTTCCCAGGCGATGGACAGCGGCAGGAAGTAGCTCTGCGGCTCCTGCGCGCCTTCCACCGCCACCAGCTGCATCAGGAAGCTGCCAGCGCCGCGTTCCCACATCGCATAGTCGGTCAGGCGGGCCTGCGAGATGGCGTGGCCCTTGCCCGCGAACCAGCGCTGGGTCTCGATGTAGCGCGGCAGCGTGTCGTCCTCGAACTGCTGGCGCGTCTTGACCGCCAGGCCGATGCGCCAGGGCACCACATGGTCGCGGAAGAAGCTGTTCCAACCGTCGAACAGCACCACCACCGGGCGGTCTTCCACCGGCAGGTGCTCTTCGTGCCACTTGGGTACCTGCACGTCGGCCGACAGTTTGAACCAGTAAAAGCCGTGGGCCGCGATGGTGAGCAGGTAAGGCAGCTCGCCGATCGGCGGGAACGGCGTGCTGCCCAGCAGCTCCACCGGCACCCGGCCCTTGTAGGCCGACAGGTCCAGCTCCACCGGCTGCGCGGTGCGCGCCAGGTTGGCCACGCACAGGATGGTCTCGTCGCCGTAGCTGCGCAGGTAGGCCAGCAGCTTGCGGTTGCCGGGCTTGAGGAACACCAGGTTGCCGCGGCCGAAGGCGGTGCTGGTGCCGCGCACGGCCAGCATGCGGCGCATCCAGTTCAGCAGCGAGCTGGGGTCGCGCGACTGCGCTTCCACGTTCACCGCCGCAAAGCCGTAGCTCGCGTCCATGATGGGCTGCAGGTACATGCGCTGCGGGTCGGCGCGGCTGAAGCCGGCATTGCGGTCGGGGCTCCACTGCATCGGCGTGCGCACGCCGTTGCGGTCGCCCACGAACACGTTGTCGCCCATGCCGATCTCGTCGCCGTAGTAGATGATGGGCGAGCCCGGCATCGACAGCAGCAGGCTGTTCATCAGCTTGATGCGGTCCATGTCGTTGTCCATCAGCGGGGCCAGCCGCCGGCGGATGCCCAGGTTGATGCGGGCACGCGGATCGGACGCGTACGTGCTGTACATGTAGTCGCGTTCCTTGCTGGTCACCATCTCGAGCGTCAGCTCGTCGTGGTTGCGCAGGAAGATGGCCCACTGGCAGCTGGCCGGGATCTCGGGCGTCTGCGCCATGATCTCGGTGAGCGGAAAGCGGTCCTCCTGCGCGATGGCCATGTACATGCGCGGCATCAGCGGGAAGTGGTAGGCCGCATGGCATTCGTCGCCATCGCCGAAGTACTCGCGCACGTCTTCAGGCCACTGGTTGGCCTCGGCCAGCAGGAAGCGGTTCTTGTAGCTGGCGTCGATGGCGGCGCGCAGCTGCTTGATCACCGCATGCGTCTCGGGCAGGTTCTCGTTGTTGGTGCCTTCACGTTCCACCAGGTACGGAATCGCGTCGAGCCGGAAGCCGTCCACGCCCATGTCCAGCCAGAAGCGCATGGTCTTGAACACCGCCTCCAGCACCAGCGGGTTGTCGAAGTTGAGGTCGGGCTGGTGGCTGAAGAAGCGGTGCCAGTAGTAGGCCTTGGCCACCGGGTCCCAGGTCCAGTTGCTGGTCTCGGTGTCGGTGAAGATGATGCGGGTGCCGCTGTACTTCTTGTCGGAATCGCTCCACACATAGAAGTCGCGCTCGGGCGAGCCCGGCGGCGCCTTGCGCGCGGCCTGGAACCATGGGTGGGTGTCGGAGGTGTGGTTGATCACCAGCTCGGTGATCACCTTCAGGCCCCGCTTGTGGGCCTCGTCCAGCATCACCTTGAAGTCTTCCAGCGTGCCGTATTGCGGGTGCACGTCTTCGTACTGGGCGATGTCGTAGCCGTCGTCGCGCAGCGGCGAGGGGTAGAAGGGCATCAGCCAGATGGTGTTGACGCCCAGGTCCTTGACGTAGTCCAGCTTGGCGGTGACGCCCTTGAAGTCGCCCATCCCGTCGTCGTTGGTGTCGAAGAACGCCTTGACGTTGAGCTGGTAGATGACCGCGTCCTTGTACCAGAGGGCCTCGTCGGTGACGGGGGTGGTGGCGCCCTGCTCGGCTTCTTCCAGGTGCGGGGTGTGGGGTGCGTTCATGGGTGGAGTGCGCCGTTCAAAGACCGTGGTCGAAGTCCTGCTCGCCCTGCAGCTGCTGCGTCACGCGGAACACGTGCGCCGGCGCCTGGCCCGGGTCGAGGATCACGAAGTTGTGCTCGCCCTGCCAGACGAAGCGCTGGTTGCTCAGCAGGTCGTGCAGGTGGTAGCGGGCATCGCGCTCCAGCCCCAGCGCCACCGGGTCCAGCGAGACCCAGCCCGACTGGCGGTTGCGCGTGTCCAGGTTGGCGATCACCAGCACCGTGTTGCCCGAGGCCGCATCGCGCTTGACGTAGGCGATGAGCTGGTCGTTGTCGGTGTGCACGAAGCGCAGGTTCTGCAGCTGCTGCAGCGCCGGGTTGCGGCGGCGGATGTGGTTGATCTGCGCGATCAGCGGCCGCAGGCTGTCGGGCCGCTGCAGGTTCCAGTGGCGCAGCTGGTACTTCTCGGAGTCGAGGTATTCCTCGCTGCCGGGGCTGCGCGGTGCGTTCTCCATCAGCTCATAGGCAGGGCCGTAGATGCCGTAGTTGCTGGCCAGCGTGGCCGCCAGCACCAGCCGCAGCGCGAAGGTGGGCCGGCCCGCGCCGTGCAGCTGCTCGTTCAGGATGTCGGGCGTGTTGGGCCAGGCATTGGGGCGGAAGTAGTCCTTGCCCGGGCCTTGCGACAGCTCGGTGAAGTACTCGGTCAACTCCTGCTTGCTCTGCCGCCAGGTGAAGTAGGTGTACGACTGCGAATAGCCCAGCTTGGCCAGCCGGTGCATCACCTTGGGCCGGGTGAAGGCCTCGGCCAGGAACAGCACCTGCGGATGCGCGCGCTTGATCTCGGTGACGCACCACTCCCAGAACGGGAAGGCCTTGGTGTGCGGGTTGTCGACCCGGAAGATGTGCACGCCCTGGGCGATCCAGTGCTCGAACACGCCCTTGAGCGCCGCCCACAGGCCGCGCCAGTCTTCGGTCTCGAAGTTGAAGGGGTAGATGTCCTGGTACTTCTTGGGCGGGTTCTCGGCGTACTGCACCGTGCCGTCGGGCCGCCAGCGGAACCACTGCGGATGCGACTTCACCCAGGGGTGGTCGGGCGCGCACTGAAAGGCGATGTCCATCGCGATGTCGATGCCCAGCTCACGCGCCTTGGCCACCAGGCGGCGGAAGTCCTCGGGCGTGCCCAGCTCGGGCAGGATGTCGGTGTGGCCGCCTTCTTCGGCGCCGATGGCCCAGGGGCTGCCCACGTCGCCGGCTTCAGTGACCAGCGCGTTGTTGCGGCCCTTGCGCTTGTCGCGGCCGATGGGATGGATGGGCGGGAAATACAGCACGTCGAAGCCCATCTCGGCCACATAGGGCAGGCGCGCCTCCACGTCGACGAAGGTGCCGTGCCGGCCGGGCTGGTGGCCCGCCGACCGCGGGAACAGTTCGTACCAGCTGGAAAAGCGCGCCCGCTCACGGTCCACCTGCAGCGGCAGGTCGGCGCTGGTGGCGGCCAGGCTGCGGTCGGGGTAGCGGTCGGCCAGCAGGGCCAGCGGCTCGTCCAGCGCCTGGGCCTTGAGGCTGGCACCGTCGAAGGGCTGGGCCTGCGCGCCCTCGCGCAGGCGCGCGGCCCAGTCGCTCAGCAAGCGGCGGTCGGCATCTGCGGCGCGGGCAGCGGCTTCGTCGATCAGCCCCGCACCCACCAGTGCGGCGATGCGGATGTCTTCGTCGTCCACCCGGCGCAGCAGCTCATGCCGCCACGAATGGAAGCCATCGACCCAGGCCTGCACGCGGTAGTGGCCACGGCCCTGCACCTGCGGCGTGAAGCAGGCGCACCACACGTCGTTGACGCGGTGCTTCATCTCCGTTTCCTGCCAGGGGCCGCCTTCGGCCTGCCACTGCAGCATCGCGCGCAGCTGGTCGTGGCCGTCGGTGATGACGTGGGCTTCCACGTCCAATGGCTCGCCCACCACGCGCTTGACCGCGAAGCGGCCACCATCGACCACCGGCAGCACCGCATCGATGACGGCGCGCACGCGTCCGCTGTCGGGCGGCATGCCGATGGGCTGGATCGCGGCCATGGCCGCGGGCTGGTTCGGGGCGGCGGTGTTCACCGCGGCTGCTTGCTTAGTGGCCAAGAGCGTTTCCTTGTGCGCCGGTTTGCACGGCCGTTGCGGGCTTGAACATCACGGTGGACAGCGGCGGCAGCGTCAGCCGCAGCGCATGGCTGCGGCCGTGCGCGCCCGGGGCCTCGGCCTCGCGGCCGCCCCAGTTGCCCCAGCCGGCACCGCCGTAGTCGGCGGCGTCGCTGTTGAACAGCTCCTGCCACCAGCCGCCCTGCGGCACGCCCACGCGGTAGTCCTCGCGCGGCAGCGGCGTGAAGTTGCACACCACCAGCACCGGGTCGCCACCGCCCCGGGGCTTGCGCAGGAAGCTGATGACCGAGTTGGCGCTGTCGTTGGCCTCGATCCACTCGAAGCCTTCGGGGCTGAAGTCCAGCTCGTGCAGCGCCGGCTCGGTGCGCAGCAGGTGGTTGAGCTGGGCCAACGCGCGGCGCACGCCTTCATGGCCCGGTTGCGCGGCCAGGTCCCAGTCGAGCTGGCCCTCGTGCGCCCATTCGCGGCGCTGCGCGAACTCGCCGCCCATGAACAGCAGCTTCTTGCCGGGGTGGGCCCACATCAGGCCGTACAGGGCCCGCAGGTTCGCCAGCTGCTGCCAGGCGTCGCCCGGCATCTTGGCGATCAGCGACTTCTTGCCGTAGACCACCTCGTCGTGCGACAGCGGCAGCACGAAGTTCTCGTTGAAGGCATACACCAGGCTGAAGGTCAGCTGCCCCAGGTGGTACTGGCGGTACAGCGGGTCCTTCTGCATGAACGACAAGGTGTCGTGCATCCAGCCCATGTTCCACTTCATCGCAAAGCCCAGGCCGCCGGTGGACGCGGGGCGGGAGACACGCGGCCAAGCCGTGCTTTCTTCGGCGATGGTCAGCGTGTCGGGGTGTTCGCGGTACACCGCCTCGTTGAGCTTTTGCAGGAAGTGGATGGCCTCCAGGTTCTCGCGGCCGCCGTAGCGGTTGGGCACCCATTCGCCGTCCTTGCGGGCGTAGTCCAGGTACAGCATCGAGGCCACCGCATCCACCCGCAGGCCATCGAGGTGGTACTTGTCCAGCCAGAACAGCGCCGAGCTGATGAGGAAGCTGCTGACCTCGCCACGGCCGTAGTTGAAGATGCTGCTGTTCCACTCGGGGTGGAAGCCCTGGCGCGGGTCGGCATGCTCGTACAGGTGTGTGCCGTCGAAGTACTGCAGGCCGTGCTCGTCGGTCGGGAAGTGCGAGGGCACCCAGTCCAGGATCACGCCGATGCCGCGCTGGTGCAGGTGGTCCACCAGGTACATCAGGTCCTGCGGCGATCCATAGCGCGAGGTGGCCGCGAAGTAGCCGGTGGTCTGGTAGCCCCAGGAGCCGTAGAACGGATGCTCGGTCACCGGCATCAGCTCCACATGGGTGAAGCCGCATGCCAGCACGTGATCGGCCAGCGCATGCGCCAGCTCGCGGTAGCCCATCATCTGGCCGTCGGGGCGGCGCCAGCTGCCGGCATGCATCTCGTAGATGGAGACCGGCGCTTCCAGCGCATTGCGGCGCGCGCGCGTGGCCATCCAGTCGGCGTCCTGCCAGTCGTATTCCAGGCTCCAGATGCGCGAGCCATTGGCCGGCGCCACCTCGGCATAGATGCCATAAGGGTCGGCCTTGTCCGCGCGGTAGCCGTTGTGGTTCGACTCCACCCGGTACTTGTAGGCCTGGCCGCGCTGGGCCTGCGTGCTGCGCCCTTCCCAGATGCCGCTGCTGTCTGGCCGCGGCTGCAGGCGGTCGGCTTCGGGGTTCCAGCCGTTCCAGTCGCCGATGACCGACACCGAACGGGCATTGGGGGCCCACACGGCAAACTCTGCCGCACCGTTGCGCCACTGGCAGCCCAGCTTGTCGTACAGGCGCGAGTGGGTGCCTTCACCAAAGAGATAAAGATCCTGGTCGGTCAACACGCGTGCGTTACTCCTGCATCGCGCACCGCGGGCCGCGGCGCTGCTTGAGCCTGGTTCGGCAACCGACGTACCCGAGATGTTGCAAATCGGTAGCGGCACGCATGTCCAGCCGGCACGCGGTTTGCCCATGGATGGGCTGCAGTCACCTCCCCCAGCAGGCTTTCCTTTCCATGCAGCGCACGCAGGCCACCCCCTGGTTCGACGGCGATCAAGAGCCCTTGCGAGAAGGCCCTTACCAGCGGCGTGCCCCCGCCGGCCCTTACAGCTGCTGGGCGCAGGGGCGTTGGTTCGGCGATGCCGCTTCGCCGCAGGCGGCTGCGGCCTCGCGGCGCGCCAGCCGCTGGCAGCACGCCGCCTGGCGCGGGCTGGCTGCTTCTTCCGGCCTGCCGTGCAGCACCTGCCGCGGCAGCAAGCTGATTGACCTCGGCTTCGACGAAGAAACCGGCGAGGACCGCATCAGCGACTGCATCGATTGCGAGCCGGCATGAGCCCCACGGTGCCCGTGGTCAGGGCGCTCGACCCCATCACCCGGCTGCCCAGCGCGCCCAGCTTCTTTCTGGCGCTGGAGCTGGCGGCCACCGAGGCGCAGCACACCGGCGACCGCTTGTCGGTGCTGGTGGTGGATGCCGACGCCTTCGATGCGCTGCGGGCCCGCGAGGGCGACGACGCGGCCGATGCCTCGCTCGACCTCATCGGCAAGGTGCTGCGGCTGGCCCTGGGCCCGCAGGCGGTGCTGGCGCGGCTGATCGGCGACCAGTTCGGCGTGATGCTGGCGCACACCGGCATCGAGCAGGCCCACCACCGGGCCGAAGCGCTGTGCCAGGCCATCGAGCTGGGCTTCCTGTCGCACCAGCGGCGGCTGACGGTCAGCATCGGCGTGGCCTGCGGACCGCACGCCGGCGACTGGACGGGCCAGCAGATGATCGGCCTGGCCAGCCGCCGCCGCGACCTGGCGCGTGCAGCCGGCGGCCACCGCGTGCAGTCGCACGGCCACCCGGGCCTGCCCGCCGACCAGCACGACCACTGGCCCAGCTTCGGCCAGGACGACAGCGGGCTGCCGGCGCAGCCCGGCCAGCTCACCCTCTTTTGACGTTCGGAGAACCGCCATGCCCCGCGTGATCTGGAAAGGCGCCATCAGCTTCGGCCTGGTGTACGTGCCCGTGGCCCTGTACCCCGGCGCGCAGGACACCGGCATCAGCTTCGACTGGCTGGACAAGCGCAGCATGGACCCGGTGGGCTACAAGCGCATCAACAAGCGCACCGGCAAGGAGATCGACAAGGACAACATCGTCAAGGGCCTGAAGCAGGACACCGGCGACTACGTGATCCTGAGCGAAGACGAGATCAACGCCGCCTACCCCAAGAGCACGCAGGTCATCGAGATCGAGCACTTCGTCAAGGCCGACCAGATCCCGTTCACCTACCTGGAAAAGCCCTACCTGCTGGCGCCGCTGGGCAAGGGCGAGAAGGTGTACGCCCTGCTGCGCGAAGCCATGATCGATGCCGGCGTGATTGCCGTGGCCCGGGTGGTGATGCACACCAAGGAAAGCCTGGCGGCGCTGATCCCCGATGGCGATGCGCTGCTGATGAACACGCTGCGCTGGGCCAGCCAGGTGCGCTCGCGCGAGGAGCTGAAGCTGCCGCCTGCCGGCAAGAAGGCCGCCGGCCTGAAGGACGCCGAGCTGGCCATGGCCCAGCAGCTGATCGGCGAGATGGTGACCGACTGGGACCCCAGCCAGTACGAAGACCGCTTCAGCGATGCCATCCATGCACTGGCCGCGCGCAAGGTGGAAGCCGGCGAGACGGCGCAGGTGACGCCGCTGGAGAACCCCGACGAAGCCCCGGCCAGCTCGAACGTGGTGGACCTGAGCGACCTGCTGCGCCGCAGCCTGGCCGGCCGCAAGGGCGACGACAAGCCCGCTGGCAAGACCAGCCGGCCGGCCACAGCAGCGCCAACCAGGACCGCTGCAAAGACGGCCGCCAGGCCCGCCGCCAAGGCCGCCCCCAAGCCGGCCGCCAAGAAGGCCGCCACCGCCAGGAGCGCCGCCCGCAAGCCCGCCCGGAAGGCCGCATGATCGATTGCCTGGTGGTGGGCGCCGGCCCCGCCGGCCTCACGGCCGCCATCTACCTGCGGCGCTTTCACCGCAGCGTGACGCTGATCGACGCCGGCCGCAGCCGGGCGCGCTGGATTCCCCGCTCGCACAACGTGCCCGGCTTTCCCGAAGGCATCGGCGGCACCGAGCTGCTGGACCGCATGCGCCAGCACCTGGCGCAGGTGCAGGGCGAGGTGCTGGCCGGCGAGGTGACCGCGCTGCGGCCACATGCGCAGGGCTTCGTGGCCGACACCACCGCGGGCCAGGTGCAGGCCCGTGCGGTGGTGCTGGCCACCGGCGTGGTGGACAACATTCCTGCCCTGCCCGGCTGCGACGGCCTGCGCGACCAGGCCCTGCTGCGCCAGTGCCCCATCTGCGACGGTTATGAACACACCGGCCGCCGCATCGTGGTGATCGGCGAAGGGCTGCATGGCGCGCGCGAGGCCTTGTTCATCCGCCACTTCAGCGACGACGTGACCCTGGTGCAGCGCGGGTTGGGCGAAGAGGCCATCGCGCCGCTGCGCCGCGCCGGCGTGCAGCTGCTGGACCGCACCGCCCGCTGCGTGCAGACCCTGGGCGAGCGTGGCCTGCGGCTGCAGCTGGACGACGGCCAGGCGCCGGAGTTCGAGGTGATGTATGTGGCGCTGGGCGTGAAGCCGCGCGCCGAACTGGCCTATGCGCTGGGCGTGGACACCGACGACTGCGGCGGCATCGAGGTCGATGCCCACGGCCGCACCAACGTGCCCGGCCTCTACGCCATCGGCGACGTGGTGTCGGGGCTGGACCAGATCGCCGTGGCCACCGGCCAGGCGGCCATCGCGGCCACCGCCGTGCACAACCACCTGGCACGGGTGCATGGGCAGGTGGCGCGGCAGCTCATTCCGGGCTGAGGCCCCTCAAGCGCGCCACCACCACCAGAGGCCAGCCGCGGCGGCCAGCCACACCGCCACCACCAGCGCCGCGCCCCACAGGCTGGTGATGCGGCCGCGCGAAGCGTCCAGCCAGGCCTGGGCCTGGGCGCGGCATTCGTCGCGCACCGGCGCCGGCGTCAGGCGCAGCGCCAGCCAGATGAAGGCGGGCAGCAGCAGCATCTCGTCCACCAGGCCCAGCACCGGGATGAAGTCGGGGATCAGGTCGATGGGGCTGAACGCATAGGCCACCACCAGCCCGGCCAGTGCCTTGGCCACCCAGGGCGTGCCCGGGTGCCGCACCGCGAACCACAGCGTCAACCCGTCGCGCTTGATCTGCCGCGCCCACTGGCGCAAACGGGCGATCATCCCGCCGTGCTGCGCGGCGGCTGGGCCAGCAGCGCGGCCACCTTGTCCAGCAGGCCGCGGTAGTCGTAGGGCTTGGTGATGTAGCCGTCGCAGCCCGCGGCCAGGATGCGCTGCTCGTCGCCGCTCATGGCCAGGCCGGTGAGGGCCAGCACCCGAAGGCCCGCCGTCTGCGGGTCGCGGCGCAGCGCGCGGGTGGCGTCCAGGCCGTCCATGCCGGGCATCTGGATGTCCATCAGCACCAGGTCGGGCAGTTCGGTGCGCGCAATGGCCAGGCCCTGCACCGCATCGGTGGCCGTGCTCACCTGGTGGGCGGCATGTTCCAGCACCACGCGGGCCAGTTGCAGGTTGTGGTGGTTGTCTTCGATCACCAGGATCTTCGCCATGGGCAGCCTCCTCGGTCACGCCGTCCGTGGTGGCGGCGCTTCATGGTCCATCTGGCGGCGGTGCAGCGCGCGGCGCACCTCGGCCACCAGCTGGTTGGGTTGAAACTCGGCCTTTTCCAGGATGGCCTGCACGCGGCCCCGCAGCGCTTCGCGGTCGGCTTCGGTCACCAGCTTGGCGGTGAGCACCACCACGGCGATGCCGGCGGTCTCGGGCCGGCGGGCCAGCGCGTCCAGCACCTCGAAGCCGGTCATGTGCGGCATCATCAGGTCGAGGATGATGAGGTCGGGCCGCTGGCGGCGCACGATGCCCAGCGCTTCTTCGCCGCTGAAGGCGCTGGCCGGCTGAAAGCCCGCGGCCTCCAGGTGCGTGGTCACCAGCGTCACCGCCTTGGGGTCGTCGTCCACCACCAGCACCTGGCCCGGCCGGCTGCTCACCGCGATGCCCAGCGACGACAGCGCCGCCAGCAGGTCGTCGCGCTCCACCGGCTTGACCAGCACCTGCGAAGCGCCCAGCGCAAAGCCGCGCCGCGGCTCGTCGGTGACGGACACGATGACCACCGGAATGCGCTGCGTGGCCGCCTCTTCCTTCAGCTGCGCCAGCATGTCCCAGCCGTCCATGCCGGGCAGGATCACGTCCAGCACGATGGCATCGGGCCGCCAGTGCCGGGCCACGCGCAGCCCGGTCTCGGCCTCGGGCGCCACCTCCACCTCATAGCCGTGCGATTCCAGCTGCAGCCGCATCACCCGCGCGGCGCTGGCTTCGTCCTCGATCACCAGGATGCGGGCCGAGCCGTTGCCTTCGGCCGCACGGTCGGCTTCGTGGGGCGCGGCCTGTGCGGCAGCCTCCGGCGCCGCCGGGGTGGCCGATGCCTCGGGCTCGCGCCAGGGCAGCCACACGGTGAAGGTGGAGCCTTCGCCCGGCCGGCTGTGCAGCTCCAGCCCGCCGCCGTGCAGCTCCACCAGGCGCTGGGTCATGGTCAGGCCGAGGCCGGTGCCCTCATAGCGCTTGGACAGGGACGAATCCACCTGCTTGAACGGCTGGAACAGCTCGCGCAACGCTGCCGGCGCAATGCCGATGCCCGAGTCGGCCACGCGGATCTGCAGGTAGTGCGAGGTGACCGCGCCGGCCGGCGGAAACACCCGGCTGTGCTCCGTGGCCGCGCGCGACAGCGCCTCCTGCCGCGCAATGCGCGCCATCGACAGGTGCACCAGCCCGCCTTCGTTGGTGAACTTCACCGCGTTGGACAGCAGGTTGAAGATGATCTGCAGCGTGCGGCGGCCGTCCAGCACCACCTGGCCCAGGTGCTCGGGCAGGTCGGCCTGCAGGTCGATGCGGCGCGCGGCCGCCCGCTCGCGCAGCACCGACAGGCCGCTGGCCGCCAGCGCGGCCGGGTTTTCAGGCGCCAGGTGCAGGTCCATCTGGCCGGCCTCGATCTTCGACAGGTCGAGGATGTCGTTGATCAGGGCCAGCAGGTGGCGCCCGCTTTCGTAGATGTCGTTGACGTACTGGCGCTGCTGCGGCTGCAGCGGGCCCACCAGGCCATCGCGCAGGATCTCGGAGAAGCCGATCACCGCATTGAGCGGCGTGCGCAGCTCATGCGACATGCTGGCCACGAACTCGCTCTTGAGGCGGCTGGCCAGCTCCAGCTGCTCGTTCTTGCGCTGAATGTCTTCGCCGCGCTCGCGCAGCTCGCTGGTCAGCAGGTTCAGGCCATCGAGCTGGGCCAGGTTGTTCAGCGCCACGCCCAGCTGCGCGGCCAGCCGCTCGACGAACTGCAGGTCGCGCTCGCTCAGCGCGCGCGCGGCGCCCAGCACCATCACGCCCAGCCGCCGGCCCTGGTAGGCCACCGGCGCCAGCAGCAGCTCGGCCGGCCGCAGCGTGGCCAACCCGGTCTCGATGCGCAGCCCGCCGCCGGCGGCCAGCCCGTCCAGCCGCACCGTCTGGCCGCTCAGGGCGGCGCGGCCCAGCGGCCCTTCGTGGGCATCGAGCAGGCCCTTGGCATCGCGCGGGGTGCCATGGCCGGCCACCATGCGCAGGGAGCCCCATTCGTCCAGCGCGTAGAACACCGAGACCGGAAACAGCCGGCCGGCGGCCTCGGCCAGCAGGGCCAGCGTGCCTTCGAGCACCGCCTTGCGGTCGGGCTTGGCATTGAACAGCGTCAACGCGCGCGCATGCAGCGCATTGAGGTCGCGCTCATGCCGGGCTTCTTCCTCGGCCTGGGTGCGGCCCAGCAGGTCGGAGCGCACGCGCCAGAACATCAGCGCGAGCAAGGCCACCAGCGCCAGGCCGAACACCAGGAACAGCGAGCGGGCGATGCCCGACTGCCGATCGGCCGAGGCCTCGTGCTGCGCGAGGTCGGCCCGCAGCTCCGCTTCCATGTCGGCCAGCGCGGTGCGGATGCGCCCCAGCAGCTGCTGCGACGCCACCAACCGGTCTTCCAGCACCACCGGCTTGCCGGCGTCGTACAGGGCCTGCACCTCGCGGTAGGCCTGCAGCCGGTCGTTCAGCGCGCTGCGCAGCGATTCCAGGCGCCGCTGCTGCGAGGCCCCGCCAATGGGCAGGCGCGACAAGTCGGTCAGGTGGCCGGTGAGGGTTGTGATGGCGCCATCACGCTCGTCCACGAAGGTCTGCCGGCGCAGGTTGATGTAGCCGCGCTGCGCGGCTTCGGCACGATTGAAGCTGGCCTCGGTGGCTGTCAGCGTCTGCAGGCCCTCGCGAACGCTGCGCACGTAATCGGCCGCCGCCTGGCTCTGCCAGGCCGCCCACCAGGTGAGCGCGCCCAGCGCCAATGCAGCCAGGATGGCCAGCGTGAAACCGGCGTAGACCGCGCTGCGAAACGATGACGTCCTTGGCATGCCTCCTCGTCGCTCCTGGCGGTGATGCGCCGCCCCTGGTCGCAGCGATGGCAAACGCCTTGCCCGGCGTCAGTCAGGCATCCCCAGGCCTTGCGCTGCGCAGTACTTCTTCAGCTCGGTGTTGTCGTGCCAGCCGGTCTTGGCCAGCACACGCATGCGGTAGTTGCCCACCGTCTTGACCGACAGCTGCATGACCTGCGCAATGTGCGTCAGTCGGTGGCCGGCCGCAATCAGCTGCATCACCCGGTATTCCTGGGGCGTCAGCAACTCGTGCGGCAAGGTGGTTTTCAGGCCGCCGTCCTCGCGCGTCAACAGCCGCTGCGCCAGCTCGGGCGGCACATAACGACCCTGCGTCATCACGGTGGTGATGGCGGGTATCAGTTCTTCGCCCGTGCGTTCCTTGCTGACGTAAGCGGCTGCGCCCATTTGCAGCAGCCGCTGGGCATGGCTGGCATCTTTCTGGGCGCTGAGGATCAGGATGGGCACGTCGCCCGTCAGGCGCCGCATGCGGGCCAGCGCGTCGGTGCCCGGCGCGTCGTGCAGGGCCAGGTCGAGCACCACGAAGTCGGGTTGTGCCTGGCTGAATTGCCGCAGCGCCTCGGCCAGGCTGCCGGCTTCCCACACCTGGGCATGGTCCCATTCCAGCTCGATCACGCGGCGAAGGCCGCGGCGAACGATGGGTTGATCGTCGACCACCAGCGCCTTCATCGGTTGGGTGAGCAAGGACGCGGCCTCCGGCGCGCTGGACGTGACTTCTGCACTTCTCATAGCGCTGAGACTCTAGTGGGGGCAGCGGCCTGCGCGCCCCCGCGCAGGCGCTTGTTCGCAGGCAAATATTGACGCCGCCCTTGGGGCCTGCCGCGCGCCGGGCCGTGGCTTGGCTAGACAACTGCACCCGCTAAAGCGGCATGCGGGTTGCCGCCTGGCGATGCGGCCGGGCGCCTGACGGGCGGTACCGACCCTTCCCGCAACCCCGAGGAAAGGACACGGAGATGACACAGCGCGACGATCAGAACCGATGGAACCAGGGCCAGCCGTCGCCAGGCGGTGGCCGCAGCGGCCAGCAAGGCGGCTGGGGCGACGAAGGCCATCGCGGTGGCCAGCAGGCCTGGGACTTCGGCGCCGGCCAGCAAGGCGGCGGCGGCCAGAACCAGGGCTACGGCCAGGGCGGCAATACCTACGGCACATCGCAGCCCGGCGAAGCCGGCTACGGCGGCGGCATGGGCCAGCACCAGGGCTACGGCCAAGGTGGCGGACAAGGCTACGGCCAGGGCGGACAAAGCCAGGGCGGCTACGGCCAAAGCCAGCGACAAGGCGGCTATGGCCAAGAGCAGGGCTATGGGCAGAGCCAGGGCTATGGCCAGGGCTATGGTCAAAGCCAGCACCAGGGCTATGGTCAGGGCCAGGGCCGCGACCAGGGCTATGGCCAGTCACAGGGCTACGGCCAGGGAGGCTACGGTGGCTACGGCCAAGGTGGCCAGGCCGGCTTCGGGCAGGGCAGCCAGGGCATGCCCGGCGGCTATGCCTCGCAAGGCGGCTACGGCTCGCACCAGGGCTCGCCTTATGGCGCGCAGGGCGGGCAGCAGCAGGCCCCGCAAGGCGGCGGCATGCCCACCCACTGGCAGCAGGACCAACGCCAGGGCTACGGCCAAGGCCATCAAAGCCAGGGCCACAGCCAGGGGCAGGGCCAAGGGCACGAGCAGCAGCACTTCGACCCCGACTACCACCAGTGGCGCAGCGAACAGATGCGCAACCTGGACGACGACTACCAGGCCTGGCGGCAGGACCGCTACAAGAAGTTCTCGGACGAGTTCACGCAGTGGCGCGGCAACCGCAAGGCGGGCGGCAGCAACACCAGCGCCGGCAGCAGCAGCGGGCTCACCAGCGGCATGGGCACGGGCTCATCCGACGGTGGCGGCGGCGAGCATTCCAGCACCCGCAGCTCCCAGGGATCGTCCAGCAGCGGCAGCAGCCTGACCGGCGGCAGCAGCCCGTCGTCCACCTCGGGCATGGGCAGCGTGGGCGCCTCGGGCAGCGCATCGTCCGGCAGCGGCTCGTCGCCCAGCAGCAGCTCGGCCGGCAGCCACGGCGCCACCTCCAGCGGCAGCCTGCACGGCAGCGCCTCGGGCAGCAGCCCGGGCGGCGCGGGCCTGTCGGGCAGCAGCGGCACGGGCTCCGGCCTGACCGGCAGCGGCAGCGACAGCAGCAAGAGCCGCTGACGCAGCGGCGGGCAGGGGCTGCGCCGCAGCGCCCTGCCCGCCCGCTACCGATTCACCGGGTTCAGCGGCGCCTGCCCTTGCAGCAGGCGCAGCACCTCGTCGGCCGCGCCCTCGCTCATCGCGGCCATACTCTCGTCGGTCAGGCCGGCGGCATGCGGCGTCAGCAGCACCTGGGGCAAGGCCAGCAGCGGGTGGTCGGGGCGCAGCGGCTGTTGGGTGAATACGTCCAGCGCGGCACCGGCGATGCGGCCGGCCTGCAGCGCGGCCACCAGCGCCGCTTCATCGACGATGGCGCCGCGCGACACGTTGACCAGCAGCGCATCGCGGCGCATCAGGCCGATGCGGCGTGCATCCAGCAGGCCGCGCGTGGCCTCGGTCAGCGGGCAGGTCAGCACCACGCCGCGGCTGCGGGCCAGCAGCTCGTCCAGC
>CAKZXL010000827.1 GCA_937883885.1 uncultured Aquincola sp.
CCGCCGAAAAGGTGAAGGCCGAACAGCTGGCCTCCAACGTGACCGGCGTGACGCAGGTGGTGAACAACCTGCAGGTGGCCAACAGCTGAACCCGCTACACCCGCTGGTCGTAGATGAAGCGCCTTACCCGATGCGTGGTGAGGCGCTTTGCATCGACCTGTGAGGGGTTCACGAGGACATTCACCTCTTCTTGAATGATGACGGCGGGCACGCACAGCAAGGCGCTCGACTGGCGTGCCAGCCACGCCGAACCCAGGGCCCTCAATGAAATCGAGGTGCAGGCTCAAGTCACGCGTTCGCCGGCGTGGTTCCAGCGGCCGCCCTTGTGGGCGGCGCCCTTGCCCGCCATGTCCGCTGGCTCGCTCAAGGCCCTGGAGATCAAGACGACGGTGAACGCAGGCACGCCCTCTTCCACCGCCCGGTAAAGCGTCAGGTGGTCACTGGATCGCACCTGGTCCACCAAACGGTTCCACTGGGTGCGCCGGCGTTTGTCCGTGCCACCCGCCGGCATGGCCCAGAACCCACCGCGGCGCAGCGTATGGCGAGGCGAAGCTGCTGTCTGCATAGGCACCTCCATTTGGGCATGTTTTACGCCGTATGGGGGTGCCTGAGGTACTCAAGCGCTTGGCTCCCCGAACCCGCCCCCGCCCGGCGTGTTCAGCACGAACACGTCGCCGGGCTGCAGCTCGGCCGAGCCGATGTGCGCCAGCGTTTCCGCGCGGCCGTCGGCTCTTTCCACATGGGTGCTGCCGACTTCGCCGGGCTGGCCGCCCTGCATGCCGAAGGCGCCGTGCACCCGGCCGTTGCTGAGGATGGACGCCGTCATCGCTTCCAGGAAACGGATGCGTCGCGTGCCGCCGTCGCCGCCGCGCCAGCGGCCGGCGCCGCCTGAGCCGGCGCGGATCTCGTAGCTTTCCAGCCGCACCGGGAAGCGGAATTCCAGCACCTCGGGGTCGGTCAGGCGCGAGTTGGTCATGTGCGTCTGCACCACGCTCGTCCCGTCGAAGCCTTCGCCCGCGCCGGAGCCGCCCGACACCGTCTCGTAGTACTGGTGGCGCTCATTGCCGAAGGTGAAGTTGTTCATCGTGCACTGGCCGGCCGCCATCACGCCCAGCGCGCCATACAGCGCATTGGTGACGCAGGTGCTGGTTTCCACATTGCCCGCCACCACCGCCGCCGGTGGCCGCGGGTTGAGCATGCAGCCTTCGGGCACGATGACCTGCAACGGCTTCAGGCAGCCGGCATTGAGCGGGATGTCGTCGTCCACCAGCGTGCGAAACACGTACAGCACCGCGGCCATGGTCACGGCCTTGGGCGCATTGAAGTTGTTGGGCAGCTGGTCGCTGGTGCCGCTGAAGTCGATGGTGGCGGCGCGCGCCTGAGCATCCACCGTCACCGCCACGCGGATGGTGGCCCGGTTGTCCAGCGGCAGCTCGAAGCGGCCGTCCTTCAGCGCGGTGATCACGCGGCGCACCGATTCTTCGGCGTTGTCCTGCACATGGCCCATGTAGGCCGCCACCGTGGGCAGGCCGTACTGCGCCACCATCGCCCGCAGCTCCTGCACGCCTTTTTCGTTGGCGGCGATCTGCGCCTGCAGGTCGGCCAGGTTCTGCGCCGGGTTGCGCGAAGGCCAGGGGCCGCTGGCCAGCAGGTCCAGCATCGCCTGCTCGCGCAGCACCGGGCCGCCCTCGCCCACTGCCACCAGCTTGACGTTGTCGATCAGCACGCCTTCGTCGGCGATGGTCTGCGAGAACGGCGGCATGGAGCCCGGCGTGCTGCCGCCCACGTCGGCATGGTGGCCGCGCGAGGCCACGTAAAAGGCCGGGCGCGTGGCAGCGGCCTCAGTGTCAACGTCAGACCCGGCCTCCAGGAACACCGGCGTCACCACCGTGATGTCGGGCAGGTGGGTGCCGCCGTGGTACGGGTCGTTCAGCACGAACACCTCGCCCGGCTGCATGCCGGGGTTGCGGTTGATCACGCTCTTGATCGATTCGCTCATCGAGCCCAGGTGCACCGGCATGTGCGGCGCATTGGCGATGAGGTTGCCTTCGCCATCGAACAAGGCACACGAGAAGTCGAGCCGCTCCTTGATGTTGACCGAGTGGGCGGTGTTCTGCAGCCGCAGGCCCATCTGCTCGGCGATGTTCATGAAGAGGTTGTTGAACACCTCCAGCATCACCGGGTCGGCCTGGGTGCCCACGGCCTGCGCCTGCGCGCGTGGGCGCGTGCGGCGCAGCTCCATCGCGCCGCCGGGCAGCAGCAGGGCTTGCCAGCCGGGCTCCACCACGGTGGTGGCATTGCGCTCGGCCAGGATGGCGGGGCCATCGACATGGGCGCCCGCAGGCAGCTGCTCGCGGTGGAACAGCCAGGCATCGCGCCAGCCGGCGGGCTGCTCGTCGGCGCTGCAGTACATGCGCACCGGCTCGGCCTTCGGCGGCGTGCGCTGCGCATCGGGCGGCGGGCCTTCGGCATGAGTGCTGATGGCCTCACCCGGCAGCACGGCTTCCACGGACACCGATTCAATCTCCAGCGGCTTGTCGGGCGGCAGGAAGGCAAAGCGCTGGCGGTAGGCCGCCTCGAAGCTGTGGCGCATTGCCGCTGGCTCATCGATGCGCACCTGCAAGGCGGTGTCCGTGCCGCGGTAGCGCAGCTGGGCACGGCTGCGCAGCTCGAAGGGCGAGGCTTGGCCTTCTGCCTGCGACAGGCCGGTCTGCACCGCCAGTTCGGCCAACGCGGCATCTTCCAGCGCCTGCAGGGTGTGGCGCGCGGCGGCCAGGCCGGCTTCGTCCAGCGGCTGCTCGACCGAGGCTTCGCGCATCACGATCTGGTCGGCCAAGCCCATGCCGTAGGCGCTGAGCACGCCGGCCAGTGGGTGCACGTACACCGTGCGCATGCCCAGCGCATCGGCCACCGCGCAGGCATGTTGGCCGCCCGCGCCGCCGAAGCATTGCAGCGTGTAGGCGGTGACGTCGTAGCCGCGCGCCACCGAGATGCGCTTGATGGCATTGGCCATGTTGGCTACCGCGATCTGCAGCGCACCGGCGGCCACTTCTTCGGCCTGCACCGGCCGGCCACTGGCCTGTTGCATCTGCAGCGCGATGGCCTCGAAGCGGTGCAGCACCTCGGCCCTGTCGAGCGGCTGGTTGCCGCGCGGGCCGAACAGCGCCGGAAAGTGCGCCGGCTGAATGCGGCCCAGCATCACATTGGCGTCGGTGGTGGCCAGCGGGCCGCCGCGGCGGTAGCTGGCGGGGCCGGGGTGGGCGCCGGCCGATTCCGGCCCCACGCGCAGCCGCGCGCCATCAAAGCGGATGATGGAGCCGCCGCCTGCGGCCACGGTGTGGATGCTCATCATCGGCGCGCGCATGCGCACGCCGGCCACCTGGGTGTCGAAGGCGCGCTCGAACTCGCCCGCATAGTGCGACACGTCGGTGCTGGTGCCGCCCATGTCGAAGCCGATGACACGCGGATGGCCGGCCGCCACCGCGGTGCGCACCATGCCGACGATGCCGCCCGCCGGGCCCGAGAGGATGGCGTCCTTGCCCTGGAAGCGGTTCGCCTCGGCCAGGCCGCCGGAGCTTTGCATGAACAGCAGCCGCACCCCCGGCATCTGCGCCGCCACGCGGTCGACGTAACGCCGCAGGATGGGGCTGAGGTAGGCATCGACCACCGTGGTGTCGCCGCGCGGCACCAGCTTGATCAGCGGGCTCACCTGGTGCGAGATGGACACCTGGGTGAAGCCGATCTCGCGCGCCAGCGCGCCCACCGCCGCCTCATGGCCCGCAAAGCGCCAGCCGTGCATCAACACCACCGCGCAGGCGCGGATGCCGCTGTCGAAGGCGGCCTGCAGCGCGGGGCGCAGCGCGGCTTCGTCCAGCGGGCGCACCACGCTGCCATCGGCGGCCACGCGTTCGTCGGCTTCCACCACCTGCTCGTACAGCAGCTCGGGCAGCAGGATGCGGCGGTCGAACAGCCGCGGCCGCGCCTGGTAGGCGATGCGCAGCGCATCGCGGAAGCCGCGGGTGGTGACCAGCAGCGTGCGGTCGCCCTTGCGTTCCAGCAGCGCATTGGTGGCCACGGTGGTGCCCATCTTCACGCAGGCCACCTGGTCGGGCGTCACCGCTTCGTCGGGCCGCAGCTGCAGCAGGCGGCGGATGCCTTCCACCGCCGCGTCTTCATAACGCCCGGGGTCTTCGCTCAGCAGCTTGAGCGTGTGCAGCGCGCCGCCGGGAGCACGCCCCACCACGTCGGTGAAGGTGCCGCCGCGGTCGATCCAGAACTGCCAGCGTGGGTCCATGGTTGGCTCACTTTGCTTGTCAATGGAACAGCGCCGACCAGCGTTCGGCCAGCACGGTGGCGATGTCGTGCACCGTGGCGCCGGTGGCGGCGTGCACGGCCGCGGCATACGGCGGCATGTTGGTGCATTCCAGCACGATGTGGTC
>CAKZXL010000828.1 GCA_937883885.1 uncultured Aquincola sp.
AGCCGCTTGCCGTGGCTGGCGTCGGTGCCGAGTGCTTCAACCTGGGTGATGCGGCCGACGCCGCTGATGATGCCGGTGAACATGCAGGGATTGTGGCAGCGTTGCCGATGGCACTGCCGGCCGATCAGAAGTCGTCCCTGCCGGCGGCGCGCAGGCGCAGCCGCAGGTCGGGGCCGACGGGGCTGGCCTCCAGGAATTTGAAGTCCAGCCCCTCGGCCAGCGCCTGCAGCGGGCCGAAGGCCGCCATGTCCCGCCCGGACCCCATCATCTTGGGCGCCAGGTACACCAGCAACTCGTCCACCAGCCCTTCGCGCAGAAACGAGCCGTTGAGCCGGTGACCGGCCTCGACGTGCAGCTCGTTGATGCCCCGCCGAGCGAGGTCGGCCAGCAGCGCCGCCAGGTCGGTCTTGCCGCTGGCGGTGGCAGGCAACCGGGCCACTTCCACCACCGCGGGATCGAAGCGTTCGGCCGCCGGCGGCGATGACGCGGTGTACACCAGCGCCTGCCCCGGCGCCTGCAGCACCCGCGCCTTCGGGTCGATCTCCAGGCGCGAATCGACCACCACCCGCAGCGGTTGGCGGGCCGATGCCACCAGCCGAACGTCCAGGCGCGGATCGTCGTCGCGCACGGTGCCGATACCGGTGAGCACCGCGCCCGCGCGCTTGCGCCAGGCGTGGCCGTCGGCCCGGGCCTGGGGCCCGGTGATCCACTGGCTGGCCCCGTTCATCAACGCGGTGCGCCCGTCGAGCGAAGCCGCGATCTTCATCCGCAGCCAGGGTCGGCCCCGGCGGATGCGCGAGAAAAAGCCGATGTTCAGCGCCCGCGCCTCATCGCCCAGCAAGCCGACGTCCACCCGGATACCGGCCGCGCGCAGGCGGGCGATGCCCTGGCCGCTGACCTGCGGAAACGGGTCTTCGATCGCGGCCACCACGCGGCCGACGCCCGCGGCGATCAAGGCGTCGCAGCAGGGCGGGGTGCGGCCGTGGTGCGCGCAGGGCTCCAGGCTGACGTAGGCAGTGGCGCCTCGCGGGTCGTGGCCGGCGGCGGCGGCGGCGCGCAGCGCCATCACTTCGGCATGCGCCGACCCGGCGGCCTGTGTGTGACCCAGCACATGCCAGCCTTCACCTGCCAGCACACACCCCACGCGCGGGTTGGGGTCCGATAGGCCGATGGACTGGTGCGCGATGTCCAGCGCCTGGCGCATCCAGTGGCGGTCGAGGTCGGAGAAAGGAAAGGCCGCAGCATCCATGCCGCGATTGTCGGCCAGGCGCCCGGGCGGCGCGGCCGCGGGCCTCAGGCGGGGCGAGGGTCGTGCTGGGCGGTGGCCGTCGTGCCGTTGCCAGTGCCTGCCGGGCAGGACTCGCTGCGTCGCACGACCAGGAAGTTCTGGTACAGCAGGTTCTGCGTCACGTTGACGTAGTCCAGCGGATGCTCGTCGTTGCTGATGCTGCCCGAGCGGTCCAGGTCGGCGCTGTAGCGGCACAAGGTGTAGTGAGCGTCGTCACCGCGCCACAAGGCCGACGAGGCCATCGTCAGGTAGCCCGACCACGGGGCGCCGGCCTGGCCGGGGAACACGGCGCACACGTACTGGATGGGGTTGGCCGACGCCGTGCCGTTGGCGCTGTCGTAGCACTCCGCCGAGGTGTTGCTGGTGCTGCCGAAGGCGAACACGGGATGCAGTTCGAATGCGGTGCCCACCGGCGCCTCTGCGCTGGGCGGTGAGGTGAGCGAGAACCACACATAACCGGTGATGAGCCGGCCGGGCACCGTCAAGGCGGTGCAGTCGGTGAGGTCGGCAGCCGTCAACGTGGCGGTGGTGCGTACCGACGGCACCACGCAGCGCGCGACGATGCTGCCGCTGCGGTTGTCGAAGACCCAGGCGGTGGTGTCTGAGTTGCTTGGCTTGAGCACGCTGCGGCCATCACCCAGATCGCGGATCCAGGACGGCAGCCTGCGGTTGTTGCGTGCCGGCACCGCGGTGGGCTGGCCGTCCGGCGTCAGGCTGAGGTAACCCGAGAGCGCCGGGTCGATGCCCGCCACGATGGTGTCCAGCCGCACGGGATGGGTCTGGCCCTGGCGGTCTTGCCACGTCACCTGCGCCGATACGGCGCGGAACGGAAAGCGTGTTTCTTCCGGCACCTCGCGGCTGAAGGTGTAGCTCGCATTGGTGCCCGCAAACGGCAGCGTTTGAGGCGTGGCGGTGGGCGCGATGTCGGCATAGCTGCGCACGCCCGGGGTTGCCGC
>CAKZXL010000829.1 GCA_937883885.1 uncultured Aquincola sp.
CGAGCTGGTGGGCCGCCTGCAGCAGGGCGGCGCCGCCGCGGTGGGCCTGGACGTGGTGTTCGCCGAAGCCGACCGCACCTCACCGCGTGAACTGCTCAAGTCCACCCGACTGCCGCCTGCCGCCGCGCAGGCCCTGGCCACCCTGCCCGACCACGACGAGGTGCTGGCCCAGGCCCTGCGCGCCGGCCCGGTGGCGCTGGGCTTTGCGCTCGATGGAGCCGACGGCGCCGCTGGCGCAACGGCCACCGGCCACGATGGCATGGGCGCCGGGGTGGACGACGGCAGCGCCTGCCAGTCGCCCGCCGGCTTCGTCACTTTGGGTGGCGCGGCCGATGCGCAGCTGAGGTCCTTCCATGGCTGCGTGCAGAGCATCCCGGTGCTCACCGGCGCCGCGCCCGGCCATGGCGCGCTGAGCTTCATCCCCGACGAAGACGGCGTGCTGCGCCGGCTGCCGCTGCTGTTCGACCTGCAGGGCCGGCTGGTGCCTTCACTGGCCGCCGAAACCTTGCGCCTGGCCCTGGGCGCCAACCGCTACACCGTGCAGGCCGCGCCCGACGATGGCGGCGTGATCGGCCTGCGGCTGGGGCAGCTGCGCATCCCGACCACGGCCGATGCATCGATGTGGGTGCACTACACGCCGCCGCAGCCGGCGCGCTATGTGCCGGCCTGGCAGGTGCTGGCCGGCGAGCTGCCGCCCGAGCGGCTGCGCGACCAGATCGTGCTGGTGGGCACCTCCGCCCAGGGCCTGCTGGACCTGCGCTTCAGCCCGCTGGGCGGCATCATCCCCGGGGTGGAAGTGCATGCCCAGGCGCTGGAGCAGATCGTCACCGGCCACTGGCTGCAGCGGCCCGGCTGGGCGCCCGCGGCCGAGCTGCTGGCCGTGGCCGTGGGCGGCCTGCTGGTGGCCGTGGCCGCGATGCAAGCCGGCGCGCTGGTGTCGGCCGCGGCCTTTGCGGCGCTGGCCGGCACGCTGCTGGGCGGCGCCTGGTGGGCCTTCACGCGGCAGGGCCTGCTGCTCGATCCGCTGCTGCCCACGCTGGCCATGCTGGCCGTGTTCCTGCCCACCACGGTGGTGCGGCATGTGATGAGCGACCGCCAGCAACGCTGGGTGCGGCATGCGTTCTCGCGCTACGTGTCGCCCAACCTGGTGGACTACCTGATAGCCCAGCCGCAGGCGCTGGAGCTGGGCGGCCGGCGCCAGCGCTGCAGCTTCGTGTTCACCGACCTGGCGGGCTTCACCTCGGTGATGGAGCGCATGGACCCGGCGCAGGCCGTGACCGTGCTCAACCAGTACCTGGACGGCATGATCGCCATCGCCTTTGCCCATGAAGGCACGCTGGACCGCATCGTGGGTGATGCGGTGGCCATCGTGTTCTCGGCGCCGGTGCAGCAGGCCGACCATGAACGGCGCGCCGTGGACTGCGCGCTGGCCATGCACCGCTTTGCGCAAGACTACCTGGCCGCGCGGCGGGCCGAAGGCGTGGCCTTCTGCGAGACCCGCATCGGCGTGCACACCGGCGAGGTGATCGTCGGCAACTTCGGCGGCAGCCACATCTTCGACTACCGCGCGCTGGGCGACCCGGTGAACACCGCCTCGCGGCTGGAAGGCGCCAACAAGTACCTGGGCACCCATGTGTGCCTGTCGCAGGCCACGCTGGACGGCTGCCCCGGCCTGCCGGTGCGCCCGGTGGGCCGCCTGCGCGTGGCCGGCCGGCAGGAGCCCATCATGGTGTACGAGCCGCTGGCCGCCACCGACGGCCAGGCCGTGCAGCAGGAGGCCTATGCCCAGGCCTATGCCGCGATGACCGAAGGCAGCAGCGCGGCCCGCGCGCGCTTTGCCCAGCTGCAGCAGGACAGCCCGCACGACAAGCTGGTGCAGCTGCATGCGGCCCGGCTGCAGGCGGGCAGCGTCGACAACCTGATCGAGCTGGCCGGCAAGTAGCCCCCGCAGCGGTCCCCCCATCGGAAGGAGGCCAAGCCCGCGCAGGCGGCCTACCTTCTGGCCCATGGGGGCAGTCGCGATGGATGTGCAGGGCAAATCCGGCCTGGCCGGCTGGTCGGGCAACGGGCTGGTGGCCCTGGTGATGCTGGCCGCAGGGGCCTTCGTGCTCAACGAGGTGTCCTTGCAAAGCACCCGGCCCGCCGCCAACGAGCCCCGCACCGAGCAACGTTATGAGCCGCAGGACGTGGATGCCCGCCTGTGGCAAGACCCCTTCGGCGCCGTGGCCCGCCAGCGCGAACAGGCGGCCCGCACGATGAAGCCCGGGCAGCTGGCCGCCGAAGACGCGCGCCGCCGGACGATCCTGGTCGACGAGATGGTCTGGCGGCTCCAGCGCGGCCACTCGCAGTCGCTGGACGAGATCCGCGTGCTGCCGGTGATGCTGCCGGGCGGGCCCTACGCCGAGGCGGTGGAAGGCCGGCGGCGGTTGCGTTATGCGGTGCTGTCGGGCTTGAACACCGGCGGCTTCGTGCCCTTCAACAGCGAGCATCTGGGCTACTTCGCGCCCGCCGACAACGTGGATGTGCCGCGCCACCTGCCGCAGACGGTGCCCTACGAATGGTTCGAGCCGGCGCCCGACCGCACACCCCCTTGCAACAATTGCCGCGTGCTGGTGCTGTGGCTGGACGACGATGCGTTCAGCCTCAACCCGTTCGGCCGCATCAAGCGCCTGATGCGCGGCCTGAAGGCCGACGCCTTGACCCGGCATTTGCGCTGGCAGGTCATCGGGCCCGTCAGCTCCGGCGGCCTGCGCGCGATGGTCGAAGAGGCCGCCACCCCCGGCTTCGACCGCCGGATGTTCAAAGGCCTGACCATCCAGTTCCTGTCGCCGATGGCCACGGTGGCCGACCACCAGTTGCTGGCGCCGCACAAGCCGCCCCCGCCAACGTCGCTGGCCGCCTTCATGCGTGAACGGGGCATTGCCTTGCTGCGCACCAGCGGTGACGACACGGCGCTGTCGCGGGCCTTGGTGGACGAACTCACGCTGCGCGGCCTGCGCCCGGCGTCATCGCCCCCGGGTGCCGATCCCGCGGCCCTGCGCGACCACCGCCAAAAAGCCTGCGAACCAGCGCAAGCCGCGCAGCCCGGCGCGCCGCAGCACATCGCCGTGGTGTCGGAATGGGACACGCTGTACGGCCGCAGCCTGCGCCGCCAGTTCATGATGGATGGGCAGGGCCCGGGCTTTTGCGTGCAGCGCTTCAGCTACGTGCGCGGCCTGGACGGCCAGCTGCCCGAGCGCAGCGGCGCCCAGGCCGACGGCGGTGCGCCACGGTCGGCCGCCGACAAGGAAGAACGCCGCAAGGACAGCAGCTTCATCGAACGGGCCGAAGGCCAGAGCCAGTTCGACTACCTGCGCCGGCTGGCCGCGCGGCTGCATGAGCGCGACCTGGCGCTGCGCGCGGCCGGTGGCACCGGCATCCGCGCCATCGGCGTGCTGGGCAACGACGTGCACGACAAGCTGCTGCTGCTCAAGGCGCTGCAGCCCGACTTTCCGAATGCGGTGTTCTTCACCACCGACATGGACGCGCGGCTGCTGCACCCCAGTGAACAGGCCTGGGCGCGCAACCTGGTGGTGGCCTCCAGCTTCGGCCTGCAGCTGAGCGACCCGCTGCAGGCCGGCACGCCGCCCTTTCGCGACACCTACCAGACGGCGGTGTTCCTGGCCACGCGGCTGGCGCTGTCGCCATCGGCCGCGGCGGCCGACACCGCGCCGCTGCAACAGCGCATCGACCGCTGGCTGCAGCCGCCGCGCATCTTCGAGATCGGCCGCACCCAGGCCTTCGACTTTCGCCTGGCCGCCGAAGACGCGCTGGCGCCGCCAGCCGCCGGCAGCGCCGATGCCACCTGCCGCACCGACCTGCTGGCCTGCGACCAGATCCACCCGCCCCACAGCGCGGCCTGGCCTGAGGTGCGGCCGGCCGTGCTGGCGCTGCTGCTCAGCGCGCTGCTGGCAGCAGCCTGGATGCCGGCCTTGGCCGTAAGCCGTGCGTTGCGCCGGCGCCTGCGCCGCGGCCTGGCGGTGGCCGGCCGCGCACGCCCCGCGCGCTGGGCGCTGCTGCTGGCCGGGCTGCTGCTGCTGCATGGCGCCCTGCCCTGGGCCGCCGCGCTGCACTGGCCGATGCTGGCCGACTGGCTCACCGCCCACGGCAAGCCGATGAGCCTGACCGAAGGCATCAGCCTGTGGCCGACGCAGGCCATCCACGTGTTCACGCTGGGGCTGTGCCTGCACCTGCTGTTCCGCGGCTGGACGGCGCTGTCGCGCAACCTCGACGACATCGCGCTGGCCTTGCGCCTGGGCAAGACGCGGCGGCGCCTGCATGCCGAGCTGGCTTTGGAAGAAGCCGGCCTCGGTCGCCTGCAGCGGCTGGCGCGGCTTTTCGACCCCCAGGCCGCCTATGCCGCCAGCAGCCACCGCACCGACCCGGCGATGACACCCGGGGCCGAGGTGTTCTGGAAGCGCTACATCGCGCAGAACCGCGCCCCGGCGCGCATGCTGCGCATCAGCGCCTGCACGCTGCTGATGATGGGCGCCGGCCTGCTGCTGCGGGCGCTGCTGGTGCAGGACGCGGGCGTGCCGGTGCGCGGCGTGGTCTCGGGCCATGTGCACTTCTGGCTGGCGCTGGCGGCGGTGGTGGCGATGACCTACCTCGTCTTCGGCGTGGTGGACGCGACGTGGTTCTGCGTGCGCTTCGTGCAGCAGCTGCGGCTGCATGGCGCCAACTGGCCGCAGCGCACGCTGCAGCACTTTCGCGCGCAGATGGGGCCGCTGCCGCCGCGGCTGCTGGACCACTGGATCGACCTGCAGTTTGCGGCGCAGCGCACGCGCGTGGTCACGCGCCTGATCTACTACCCCTTCATCGTGCTGTCGCTGCTGCTGGTGGCCCGCCACCGTGCCTTCGACGACTGGGAGCTGCCCTGGCTGCTGCTGGGCATGGGGCTGCTGAGCCTGGCCATCGTGCTGGCCTGCGCCGTGGCCTTGCGCCGGGCGGTCGAGCAATCGCGCCAGGCCGCGCTGCGCGAGGTGGACCACGCGATGCTGCGGGTGGCCGCGCCCGGCGCGAGTGAGCCGGTGGCCACGCCGCAATTGCAATGGTTGCGCCGCGAGATCGAGGCGCTGCGCGAAGGCGCCTTCGCGCCGTTTTCACAGCAGCCGCTGCTCAAGGCCGTGCTGCTGCCCTTTGCCACGCTGGGCGGCACCGCGGTGCTGGACTACCTGGCCATGGCCAACCTGTAGGCGACCGGCGCCCACCCAGCCACGGCGCGGCCCGTGGCGCGGGCGGTGATCAGCCGCGGCCGCCGAAGCCGTCGGTGCCGTAACCCACGTTGGCCCGGTGGGAGGCGCGATAGCCCTGGGCGCTGTCGCCGCCCGTGCTGGCGCGGTCTTCACGCGGGCGCGCCAGGCTCACGCTGATGGTGCGGCCATCGACGGACATGCCGTTCAAGGCCTCGATCGCGGCCTGGGCCTGCTCGGCCGATGCCATTTCCACGAAGCCGAAGCCCTTGGACTTGCCGGTCTCGCGGTCCATCATGACCTTGGCGGAGGACACCTTGCCGAACTCGCCGAAGTTGCTGCGGAGGCTGGCGTCGGTGACGGAATAGGGCAGGTTGCCCACGAAGATCTTGGTGCTCATCAGGAGCCTTTCTTGGAGTCTGGGCGCATCCATCGCGATGCGTGCGTGCAAACCGGAAGTCGGTGCGCGGCCGTCAGCACGACGGCGGGTTGGGCATGCAGGTCTGCAGCCACCCTTGGGTCACGGCAAACAGGTGGGCCGCATCGCGGGAAGCGAAGGTCGTGTTCGAGCTGAACACGCGGCAGTAGCTGCCTTCGCTCCTGGAGCGTTGGACCGAGAAGGAGGCGCGGAAGCGGCCGCAATCGGTCGTGCGTGTCGTGGGCGAAACGACGTACTGGCCCATGGGAATGGCTTTGCTTGGAATCGTGGTCAATCAGAAAACCGCAGGCGGGGAGCCTGCGTGAGCGTGGTGGCTCGGTTGGCTGCTGCTCGGCAAGCCAAAAGGCGACGGTGTCGCAAGATCGTCCGGCGCTTGCTTGCTGCCTGGGTTGGCAGCGCGCCGGCAAGACCGTGCATTCTACCCGCACGGCCGGTCGCCGATACTGGCGCCCACCGGTCGTGCCATGAACCTGACGCTTCGCCAACTGCGCTACTTCGTCGAGATCGCCCGCAGCGGCAGCCTGTCGCGGGCCGCGTCGCACCTCAACGTGGCGCAGCCCGCGCTCAGCCAGAACCTGGCGGCGCTGGAGGGCGACCTGGGTGCCAGGCTGTTCGAGCGGCATGCCCGCGGGGTGGCCTTGTCGCCTGCCGGCGAGCGGCTGTATGAACGCGCGCTGATCCTGCTGGCCGGCATCGACGGGCTGAAGGACGAGGTGGCCGGCCGCGATGCGGCGCCGGCCGGGGCGGTGCGGGTGTCGCTGGCCGGGTCCTTGTCAACGGTGCTGGTGGCGCCGCTGCTGCAGCAGGTGGCCGCGCGCTTTCCCGCCATCACGCTGACGGTGCTGGAAGGCGTGTCGTCCGAGTCGCGATTGCAGGTGGAGTCGGGCCAGGCGCAGCTGGCCTTGATGCCCAACCCGTCCGAGCTGCAGGGCATGGGCGCGCTGCCGCTGTTGGAAGAGCGCTTCGTGCTCATCGGCGCGCCTGCACAGCTCAGCGGCACGCCAGCCGCCTGGCCGCTGGCCGAGGTGCTGCAGCGCCCGCTGGCCCAGCCCGACCGCGCGCACGACCTGCGCAAGGTCATCGAGCGCGAGGCCGCCACCGCGGGGCTGGCGCCGGACGTGCGCTACGAGCTCAACAGCCCCGCGATGCTCATCGCCGTGGTCAAGGCCGGTCTGGCGCTGGCCCTGGTGCCGGCCACCATCTGCGAAGAGGCACTGGCGGCCGGCTCCATCGTCTCGCGCGACGTGGTGGCCCCGGCGCTCACGCGCGTGCAGGCGCTGGTCTGGCGGGAGGACCGGCCGCTGGCCCCGGCCGCCGCAGCCGTGCGCGACACGCTGGTGGACGTGATGGCCGCGCTGCTGGCCGATGGCCGGCTGACGGGCCGCTGGCTGGGGCCTGAACCGAGCCATCGCATTCGCTGACACCTCGTCAGTCGCAAACAGTATTGGTGCAGCCCGGGTCCGCTGGCCACACTGCCCTGCAGCAGCGTGGCATGTCGACCGCGCATCCGCAGGAGACAAGGCCATGGCCGCACGCAATGTCGTCGTCATCATGTCCGACGAGCACGACCCCCGCATGATGGGCTGCTCGGGGCATCCGTTCATCCGCACGCCGCACCTCGATGCGCTGGCCGCACGTGGTCAGCGCTTTCCCAACGCCTACACGCCCAGCCCCATCTGCGTGCCGGCGCGGGCCGCATTTGCCACAGGGCTGCGGGTGCACGATCTGCGGCTGTGGGACAACGCGATGCCGTACACCGGGGCCCAGCGCGGCTGGGGCCATGTGCTGCAGGACCACGGCGTGCGCGTGGAAAGCGTGGGCAAGCTGCACTACCGCAGCGTGGAAGACCCGGCCGGCTTTGACGCCGAGCACCTGCCCATGCACGTGGTCGGCGGGCACGGCATGGTGTGGGCCTCGATCCGCGATCCGTACCGGCCGCGCACCGAAGGCCCGCGCATGCTGGGCGAACGCATCGGGCCCGGCGAATCCTCCTACACCCAGTACGACCGCTCGGTGACCGAGCGCACCGTGGCCTGGCTGAAGGAGGCCGCGCAGCGCCAGCGCGACGACCAGGGCCGCTTCGTGCTGTACGTGGGCCTGGTGGCGCCGCACTTTCCGCTGGTGGTGCCGCAGGCCTGGTACGACCTGTACCCGGTGGACACGCTGCCCGAGCCCAAGCTGACCGCGGCCACCGGCTACCGCCGGCATCCGTGGGTGCAGGCCTATTGCGACTTCATGCCCTCGGAAGAAGTGTTTGCCGATGCCGACGAGCGCCGCCGCGCCTTTGCGGCCTACTACGGCCTGTGCAGCTGGCTGGACCACAACGTGGGCCAGATCCTGGCCGCGCTGGACGACACCGGCCTGGCCGCCGACACCCACGTGGTCTACACCTCCGACCACGGCGACAACCTGGGCGCCCGTGGCGTGTGGGGCAAGTCCACGCTGTACGAAGAAAGCGTGAAGGTGCCGATGCTGCTGGCCGGCCCCGGGGTGGCCCCCGGTGTGTGCGACACGCCGGTGGACCTGCTGGACCTGTTTCCCACCATCTTGGAAGGCGCCGGCATCGATCCCGCGCCGGAGATGGCACAGCGCCCCGGCCGCTCGCTGTTCCAGCTGGCCCGCGCGCCGGTGCAGGCGCAGCGCCCCATCGTCAGCGAGTACCACGCCGCCGGCAGCAACAGCGCGGCCTTCATGCTGCGCATCGGCCGCTGGAAGTACCACCACTACGTGAGCTTCCGGCCCGAGCTGTTCGACCTGCAGCAAGACCCCGAAGAACTTAACGACCTGGCCGCCGATCCTGCCCATGCCCAGGTGCTGGCCGACATGGCCGCGGCCCTGCGCCGCATGCTCGACCCCGAGGCGGTGGACCGCCTGGCCAAGGCCGACCAGGCCGCGCTGATCGACCGCCATGGCGGCGCCGACGCCGCGCACCGGCTGGGCTCTTCCACCTCCACGCCCGCGCCGGTGGCCGCATGACCGCCCCGGCGCTGATGGGAACCGCCATCGACGAGCGCTACCTGCGCGACTGGAGCGGCCTGGTCGGCGGGCCACCCGCCGAGCTGCACCGCCCGCTTGATACCGAAGCCGTCGCCGCCATCGTGCGGCGCTGCGCAGCCGAGGGCCGGCGCATCACCGTGCAGGGCGGCATGACCGGCCTGGCCGGCGGCGCGGTGCCCGACGCAGGCGACGTCGTCATCAACCTCGAGCGCATGAACACCATCGAGGAGGTGGATGCGCTGGAAGGCGTC
>CAKZXL010000830.1 GCA_937883885.1 uncultured Aquincola sp.
ATCGGGCTTCTTGCCCTTCAGGCTGGTCAAGATGGCGGTGAAGTCCGTCGCCTTGTCGTTGGTGAACTCGCGGCCCACGGTCTTGCCGCCGGCGGCCTTCACGCCCTTTTCGAATTCGTCGGCCACGCCCTGGCCGTAGGCGGTGCGGTCGTCGATGACGGCAATCGACTTGCCCTTGAGTTCGGTCACGGCGTACTTGCCCAGCGTGCCACCCAGGTGCACGTCGTCAGCCACCACGCGGAAGGTGGTCTTCAGGCCTTGGCGGGTGTACTTGGGGTTGGTGGCCGAGGGCGAGATCTGCGGGATGCCGGCGTCGCTGTAGATCTTGGAAGCCGGGATGGTGGTGCCCGAGTTCAGGTGGCCGATGACGCCGTTGACCTTGCTGTCGACCAGCTTCTGCGCGGCGGCGGTGCCTTGCTTCGGGTCGCCGGCATCGTCTTCAGCCAGCAGCTCGAACTTGGCCTTCTTGCCGCCGATGGTGACACCCTTGGCATTCAGCTCGTCGATGGCCATGCGGGCGCCATTTTCGTTGTCCTTGCCGAGGTGAGCGATCTGGCCGCTGGTAGGGCCGACGTGGCCGATCTTCACCACCAGTTCCTGGGCACTCGTGGCGCCCGCGAACAGCACGGCGGCGGCGGCGACGATCACGTTCATCTTGACTTGCATTCAAACTCTCCGATTGATGGGTTGAGAGGTATGGGTGGGTTTCTCAACGGCCGAGAAGATACTCCAAAACAGTGCCTGTTCTGCCCAGCGCTTTCCTGTAGCAGGGCCTGTGCCACGTGTAGTGGAAACCCGATCGGCGTGGCCCCTGAACGTGGCCCGCGCGGGTATCGATGACAAACGGGTGTAAACCCTTAACGGCCGCGCTGGCGGCCCAGCTCCTGGGCCACGGCGCGCGCGACCACGTCGCGCAGCGTGCTGGCCAGTTCGCTGCGGGCCTCGTGCACCAGCGCTTCGGTCAGGCGCGCCATCGCCGGGGCCAGCGCCTCGCGCAGCCGGTACTCCAGCATCAGGTCGATCTGGCGCTGCACGTCGGCCAGCACGCGCTGGGTGAGGTGCTGTTCCTCGGGGGGCGGCGGATGGCCGGCGTCCACCACCGCGTCGAGCAGCGGCGGCTCAGGCAGTTGGCCCATAGCCGGCGGCTCCACCCGTACGACTTCCGTCAGCGTGGGCAGGACCGAGCGGGACATCGTGCTCATCAGGCGGCTCCTTGGGCGCCTGCGGCGGCGCCTTGCGCATGGTGCACGATCTGTGCGCCACCGGCCTCATAGGCGCGCCAGCGGCGGCGGCCCGCATCGCGGTCGTCGGGCTGGGCGCCCACCAGCTCGATCACGCGCTGGAAGGCCTGCGGGTCGGCGGGCATGTCGGGGCCCAGGTTCACCAGCACCTCCCGGTGCGGTGCGGCGGCGCCGGGGTCCAGCAGCCACAGCGGCGTGCGAGCCAGGCGCGGCGCGGGGGCCTGCCCGGCCTTCAGCCGCACATGGGGCACAAACTGCTGCGGCTCGAACAGCCACAGCGCATCGTCGAGCTGGCGCAGCACCTCGGGCGCACCGGTCACCGCCACCTGGGCGCCCTTGGCGTAGGCCTTGCGCAGCAGCCGGCAGGCAAAGCCGATCTTGTCGGCCATGCCGGTGTGGAACTCGACGGTGGCGGGCACGGTGCCGGCGCGGGCTGCGGCGCGGCGCTCAGCGCGCCTGCTGCAGCACGAAGTGGGTCAGCAGCGGCACCGGGCGGCCGGTGGCGCCCTTGTTGGCGCCGCTCTTCCAGGCCGTGCCGGCGATGTCCAGGTGCGCCCACGGGTACTTGGCCGTGAAGCGCTTGAGGAACATCGCGGCGGTGATGGCGCCACCGGGGCGACCGCCGATGTTGGCCATGTCGGCGAAGTTGCTCTTCAGGCCCTCACCGTACTCGTCGTCCAGCGGCATGCGCCAGGCCGAATCGAGTGCGCTGTCGGCCGCTGCCAGCAGGTCGGCGGCCAGCTGGTCGTCGGCGGTGAACAGGCCGCTGTGGATGTGGCCCAGCGCGATGACGCAGGCGCCGGTGAGCGTGGCGATGTCGACCACGGCCTTGGGCTTGAAGCGCTCGGCATAGGTCAGCGCATCGCACAGGATCAGCCGGCCTTCGGCATCGGTGTTCAGGATCTCGATGGTCTGGCCCGACAGGCTGGTGACCACGTCGCCCGGCTTGATGGCACGGCCGCTGGGCATGTTCTCGCACGCGGGGATCAGCGCCACCACGTTGACCTTGGGCTTGAGCTGGCCGATGGCGCGCATGGTGCCCAGCACGCTGGCCGCGCCGCCCATGTCGAACTTCATCTCGTCCATCTCGGCGCCCGGCTTGAGCGAGATGCCGCCGGTGTCGAAGGTGATGCCCTTGCCCACCAGCACCACCGGCGCATCGGCCTTGCCGGCGCCCTGGTACTGCATGACGATGAACTGCAGCGGCTCGTCCGAGCCCTGGGCCACCGACAGGAACGAGCCCATGCCGATCTTCTCGACCGCCTTGCGGTCGAAGGCCTGCACCTTCATGCCGAACTGCTTGCCGATGGTCTTGGCCTGCTCGGCCAGGAAGGTGGGCGTGGCCACGTTGCCGGGCAGGTTGGCGCATTCACGTGCCAGCGTCACGCCTTCGTGCACCGCAGCGGCACGCACCAGGCCCTTCTGCAGCGCGGTGGCTTCTTCCTTGGCGCACACCAGCGTGACCTTGGACAGCTTGGAGGGCTGGGGTGCGCTGGGCTTGGTCTGCGTGTACAGGTACACCGCGTCGCCGATGGCCGAGACCAGCGCGTCGGCATGGGCAGGCGTCAGCGGTGCGCCGGCGCAGGCCACGGCCAGGTGGCGCGCACCCAGGGCCTTGAGGCTGGCCACGCCCGCGGCCACCGCGGCCTTGAAGGCCTTGACGCTGGGCGCCGGCGCGGCCGCCAGGGCCAGCCGCGGCGCCTTGAAGCCGGCAGGGCGATGGATGTACAGGCTGCGACCGGCCTTCAAGGCGAAGTCGCCCTGCGCGACGGCGTCGTTCAACAGGCTGGCCACCTTGGCGTCCAGACCGGCCGGCACGGCTTCGCCGACCACCACGACCAGCAGCGCATCAGCAGCCACAGAAGCGAGCCCCGACGGGCCGATGGATTGGGAACGGAAGTCCATAATGCACGCAGGTTTGAAGAACGCACGATGTTATTCGATACGACGCTGCGAAAAGAGCTCTCCCGGTCCTTCGGCGCCACGCTGGTGGTGATCGTCACCATCGTCCTCACGATCATGCTCATCCGCACCATCGGCCAGGCGGCCGGCGGCAGCATTGCGCCGCAAGACGTGGCGCTGCTGCTGGGCTATACCTCGCTGGTGCATCTGCCGACGATGCTGGCGCTGTCGCTGTTCGTGGCCATCGTGGTCACGCTGGGCCGCGTCTACCGCGACAGCGAGATGGCGATCTGGAATGCCTCGGGCATCAGCCTGTCGCGCTTCGTCAAGCCGGTGCTGCGCACCTGCTGGCCGGTGCTGCTGGTGGTGGCCGCGCTGGTGCTGTTCGTCTGGCCCTGGGGCAACCGCAACTCCGCCGAGCTGCGCGATCGTTACCAGCAGCGCTCGGACCTCTCGCGCGTCACGCCGGGGGTGTTCCAGACCTCGCGCGACGGCAGCCGCGTCTTCTTCGTCGAACGCGAGAACCAGCAGACACCCAACGCCCGCAACGTGTTCGTGCTGACCAACGACGGCAAGAAGGAGTCGGTGATCTCCGCGCGCAGCGGCCGGCTCGAAACGCAGGACGACGGCCGCTGGCTGGTGCTGGAAAGCGGCCAGCGCCATGAGACCGACCTGGTCACCGGCAACCGCACGCTGTCGCGCTTCGAGACCTACCGCGTGCTGGCCGACGAACGCTCGGTGCAGCGTGCCGAGGAGCAGCCGCCCAAGGCCATGCGCACCGTCGACCTGATGAACGCGCCCACGCTGAAGAACCAGGCCGAGCTGGGCTGGCGCTTCGGCCTGCTGCTGGGCGCGGGCAACCTGCTGCTGCTGGGCATCGGCCTGTCGGCGGCCAATCCGCGGCGGGCCAGCAACTGGAACCTGCTGTTCGCCCTGCTGGGCTTCATCGTGTACTACAACCTGATCAACGTCTCGCAGGCCTGGATTGCATCGGGCCGGCTGTCGCTGGGCGGCGCGCTGCTGGCCCTGCACGGCAGCATGTTCGTGGTGGGCCTGGGCCTGCTGTGGTGGCGTGACCATGGCACCACGCTGCGCCTGTTCGGCCCCCGCCGCAGCGGAGCCGCCGCATGAGAACCGTCCGCCGGCTGCTGTACCGCGACATCTCGGGCGCGGTGATCTTCGTGGCGGCCGCCTTTCTGTCGCTGTTCTTCTTCATCGACTTTGTCGACGAGCTCGACAAGGTGGGCCGGCCGGGCTACACGATGGCCTCGGCGCTGCTATCGGGCCTGCTCGACATGCCGGGGCATTTCTACGAGCTGTTCCCGATCGCGGTGCTGATCGGCGCCATCTACGCCATGTCGCGGCTGGCCCAGTCGTCGGAGTTCACCATCCTGCGCACCGGCGGCCTGGGCCCCGGGCGTGCACTGGGCCTGCTGGCCGGGCTGGGCGCGGCCTTTGCGGTGGTCACCTTCGTGGTGGGCGACTATGTGGCGCCCGCCTCGGAACGGCAGGCGGTGGAGGTGCAGGCGCGCAGCCAGGGCGGCCGTGAACTGGGCCGTGCCGGCGCCTGGTTGAAGGACCGGCGCAGCACGCCGCAGGGCGACCGCAACGTGTCCGTCAACGTGCAGCGCACCACCGCCAACGGCGTGCTGCAAGGCATCCGCATCTTCGAATTCGACGCCGACGGCCGGCTGCTGACCCGCCTGTCGGCCGCCAGCGGCCGCGTGAGCGACGGTCAATGGCAGCTGCAAGACGTGCTGGTGACCCATTGGCCTGCCGAGGTGGCCGATGCCCGCATCACCGACGAGCGGCATGCCCGCCTGGACTGGCCCACCAGCCTGACCGGCGACGTGGTGGCCGCGGCGGTGCTGCCCGTGAGCACCATGTCGACCGTGGAACTGTGGCGCTACAGCATGCACCTGAGCGACCAGGAGCAGGCCGCCCAGCGCCACGCCATCCTGTTCTGGAAGAAGGCGCTCTACCCCTTCGCCTGCCTGGTGATGATGGGCCTGGCCCTGCCCTTCGCCTACCTGCACGCGCGCAGCGGCGGCGTGGCGCTGAAGGTGTTCGGCGGCATCCTGCTGGGCATCAGCTTCGTGCTGCTGAACAACGTGGCCAGCCACCTGGGGCTGCTGCGCAACTGGACACCCTGGGTGGTGGCCGCCACGCCCAGCCTGCTGTACCTGCTGCTGTCGCTGGCGGCTTTTGCCTGGCTTGTGAGGTACCGATGAGCGATCTGCCCCCCGACGCGGCGGCCCAGGGCCTGCTGCTGTTTGCCCACGGCGCGCGCGACCCCCGCTGGGCCGAACCCTTCGAGGCCGTGGCCGCGCGCGTGCGGGCTCAGCGCCCGGAGCTGGCCGTGCGCCTGGCCTATCTTGAATTCATGCAGCCCGAGCTGCCGCAGGCCGCGGCCGAACTGGTGGCCGGCGGCTGCCGGCAGATCGACGTGCTGCCGCTGTTCCTGGGCGCGGGCGGCCATGTGCGCAAGGACCTGCCGGCGCTGATGGAACGGCTGCAGGCCGAGCATGCCGGCGTGCGCTTCACGCTGCATCCCGCCATCGGCGAGATGCCCGACGTGATCGACGCGATGGCCGCGGCCGCGGCCCGGCTGCCATGAACCTGCACCAGTTCCGCTTCGTGCAGGAAGCGGCGCGGCGCGGCCTCAACCTCACCGAGACGGCCAAGGCCCTGCACACCTCGCAGCCCGGGGTCAGCAAGGCCATCCTGGAGCTGGAAGAAGAGCTGGGCGTGGACGTGTTCACCCGCCACGGCAAGCGGCTCAAGCGCATCACCGAGCCGGGGCTGCAGGTGCTCAAGTCGATCGACATCATCATGCGCGAGGTGGGCAACTTGAAGCGCATCGGCGAGGAGTTCAGCCTGCAGGATGCGGGCACGCTCTCGATCGCCGCCACCCACACCCAGGCCCGCTACATGCTGCCCGAGCCGGTGGCCGCGCTGCGCAAGCGCTTTCCGAAGGTGAACGTGAGCATGCATCAGGGCACGCCCAACGAGGTGGCCCGCATGCTGCTGGACGAAAGCGCGGACATCGGCATGGCCACCGAATCGATCCACGAGATCGAAGGCCTGGTCACCCTGCCCTGCTACGAATGGCAGCATGTGCTGGTGCTGCCCAGCAGCCATCCGCTGGCCGCGGTGGAACGGCCCACCCTGGAGCAGCTGGCCGCCGAGCCGCTGGTGAGCTACCAGGCCGCCTTCACCGGCCGCCGCCGCATCGACGCCGCCTTCGCCCAGCGCCGGCTCACGCCCAACTTCGTGCTCGAGGCCATCGACTCCGACGTGCTCAAGACCTATGTGCGCCTGGGCCTGGGCGTGGGCATCGTGGCCGAGATGGCGGTGCGCGACGACCCGCCCGGCGGCGAGCTGGTGACGCGGCCGCTGGGCTACCTGTTCGGCCAGAACATCTCGCATGTGGCCTTCAAGCGCGGGGCCTATCTGCGCAACTTCGTCTACTCGTTCGCCGAGCTGCTGAGCGACCGCCTCAACCGCAGCCTGATCAGCCGCGCCATGGGCAGCGAGCAGGACGCCGACGACTACCAACTGTGACCCCGATGAGCAACGCTTCCACCGCCTTGACCGTGCCCAGCCGCCTGCCCAACGTGGGCACCACCATCTTCACCGTCATGTCGGCGCTGGCGCAGGAGCATGGGGCGGTGAACCTGGGCCAGGGCTTCCCCGACTTCGATTGCGACCCCAGGCTGGTGGACGCGGTGACCCAGGCCATGCAGCAGGGCCTGAACCAGTACCCGCCGATGCCCGGCGTGCCGGCGCTGCGCGAGGCCATCTCGGCCAAGCTGGAAACGCTGTACCACCACCGCTACGACCCCGGCACCGAGATCACGGTGACGGCCGGCGCCACCCAGGCCATCCTCACCGCCATCCTGTGCTGCGTGCACCCGGGCGACGAGGTCATCGTGCTGGAGCCCTGCTACGACAGCTACGGCCCCAACATCGAGCTGGCCGGCGGCAGCATCGTGCGCGTGCCGCTGACGCCCGGCACCTTCCGGCCCGACTTCGGTCTGATCGCCGCGGCACTGACGCCGCGCACGCGGGCCATCATCGTCAATTCGCCGCACAACCCCAGCGCCACGGTGTGGACGGCCGAGGAGATGCAGCAGCTGGCCGCGCTGCTGCGGCCCACCAACGTGCTGCTGATCAGCGACGAGGTGTACGAGCATATGGTGTTCGACGGCCGGCCGCACATCAGCGCGGCCAGCATCCCCGAGCTGGCGGCGCGCACCTTCCTGGTCTCCAGCTTCGGCAAGACCTACCACGTGACCGGCTGGAAGGTGGGCTTCGTGGCCGCGCCGGCCGCGCTGATGGCCGAGTTCCGCAAGGTGCACCAGTTCAACGTGTTCACGGTGAACACGCCGGTGCAGCATGCGCTGGCCCGCTACATGGCCGATGCGGCGCCCTACCTCGACTTGCCGGCCTTCTACCAGCGCAAGCGCGATCTGTTCCGCGCCGGGTTGCAGGCCAACACCCGCTTCCAGCTGCTGCCCAGCGAGGGCAGCTACTTCCAGTGCGTGGACTATTCGGCCATCGACGACACGGTGAGCGAAGCCGACTTCTGCCGCCGCCTGACCACCGAGCTGGGTGTGGCCGCGATCCCGCTGTCGCCGTTTTATGCCAACGGCTTCGAGCAGCGCATCGTGCGCTTTTGTTTCGCCAAGAAGGACGAGACGCTGGAACGCGCGTTGGAGCGGCTGGCCAGGCTCTGAACGCCGGGCTTACAGCGGCGCCAGGCCGCTGGACAGGTCCAGGTCGACCGCGCCAGCCCGCGCCGGCCGGCTGGCGCTGCCGGAAGGGTCCATCGGCAGCAGCAGGTCCACGTCGGGCGTGGGCGCAGGCTCGGCGCCCGGCATGTGGCTGCGGGCCAGCTGGTACAGCAGCAAGGCGTCCTGGCTGGCCGCCAGCGTGAGCACCAGCGTCGGCTCGCAGCCGCCCACCAGGCGCTCGAGCAGCGTCATCGCGTCCTGCGGCTGCGGCCACAGCGCCTGCAGGCGGGCCACGGCCTCGGGGTATTCGTCCAGGCCGCGCTGCGGATGGTGGGCATGCTCCCAGTCGGCCCCATGCGGGCCGAACCGCTGGCGGAAGCGGTCCAGCGCCCGCTGGTAGGCGGCGCGGTCGTCACGCTGGCGGTGGATCTGCATCAGCTTCAGCCAGGGCATCGGGCTGTGGCCATCGACGGTCCGCAGCTCGGCCACCAGGCGCTCGACCGCGGCATCGTCCTGGCCCAGCGCCAGGAAAAAGTCGGCCTGCTGCTCCAGGTCGATCAGCGCTTCGGCGCTGAGCAGCGGCGCCGGCGTGTCGGGGATGGAAAACAGCTGCGGCACCGGCCGCGTGCTGCTGACGAACTCGGGCCGCTCACCCAGCGGCAAGGCGGGCGGGCGCGCGGGCGCCTCGGCCTGCGGCAGCGGCGGCAGCGTGGCCGGCGGCGGCACACTGGCCTGCCCACCCGCTCGCGGCAGGCTGCCCGGGCGTGAAGCCGAGGCCGAGACCGACGGCGGCACCGAAGCCTGCGGGGGTGGCACGGGCACCTGGGCCGGCACCGACTTGGCGCGCGGGCGCCGCAGCAGCGCACGGGCCGTCAAGCCCAGGCCGCCGGCCAGCAGCGCCAGTGCCGCGCCCAGCCAGGGCAGCACGGCTTCGTGCCATTCCACCTGGCCACGCAGGTGCTTGACCTGTTCCTGCAGCTGGGCGGTCTGGGCCTGGCGGCCGGCGTCGGCCGTGCGCAGCTGTTCCACCGCACGGGCCAGTTCGGCCAGGCGAGCGTCGGGCGTCGCGCCCGCCGCAGGCCCCGTGGGACTGGCGACCGACAGGCTGGCCGGGGCAGCGCCGGTGGCAGGCACAGGCGCAGCGGCGGGCTGGGCGGCCGCCGATGTGACGAGCACGGCAGCGGCCAGCGCCGTCAGGCGCGGCAGACCATGGGCCGGAGCCCGGGAACAGCGGCGAACACCGGCATCGCTCATGCGTCGGAAGAGGTGGGACGAGACGGCAGAAGGGGGACAGATCACTCTAGCATGCGGCCCTGCGCGCACCGGGTGGCGTCAAGGGTGCGTGACACAATCGATCAAGCCCTTATCGGCCTGTCCAGGGCCTGTCTTGACGATGTCTTCCGAATTGCTGACCGAACGGCGCGAACACACGCTGCTGCTGACCCTGAAGGACCCGGCCACGCGCAACCGCCTGTCGGCCCAGGCCTGCGCCGCCGGCGTCGAAGCCATCAACAACGCGGCCGATGCGCCCGACGTGCATTGCATCGTGCTGCAAGGCGATGGTGCGCATTTCTGCGCCGGTGCCGACGCCCATGCCGCCGGCCACGACGAAGCCGGGCCGGGTGGCTTCCAGGCCGCCTTCGAGGCGCTGGTGGACGTGATGCGCAGCAGTCCCAAGCCCATCATCGCCGCAGTGGAAGGCCATGCGGTGGATGCCGGCTTCGTGCTGGCGCTGGCCTGCGACGTGGTGATCGCGGCCGACGACGCGTGCTTTTCCTGGACCCAGCCTGAAGCCGCCGCCGCGTTGAGCCTGCAGCTGCCACGCCCGCTGGCCATGCAGTTGCTGTGGCTGACCGAGGCGCTGAGCGCCCGGCGCCTGCACGGCATGGGCCTGGCCAACGAGGTGGTGCCGCCCTGCGAGGCGGCCGCCGAGGCGCTGCGCTGGGGCCGCAAGCTGGGCGGCGTGCCCGCTGGCCGCATCGCCGCGGCCAAGGAGTGGTACCTGGGGGCGGCCCCGCGGCTTCAGCGGTCGAAACCGGGCATCTGACGCTCCAGCCGGCGCAGCAGGCCGGGCCAGGCCAGCGCGCCCGGGCCCATGCCCTTGGTGACCTGGCGCGACTGCTCACGCGCGGTGGCGATGATGTCGGGCGAGACGTGGATCAGCTCGCCGCCGCCGGCCTGCGCCCGGACCTGGATGGTGCACACCGACTCGAACAGGTACATCGACAGGAAGGCATCGGCCACCGTGCGCCCGACCGTCAGCAGGCCGTGGTTGCGCAGCATCAGGAAGGTGTTGCGGCCGAGGTCGCGCACCAGCCGCGGCTTCTCGTCCTCGTTCAGCGCCACGCCTTCATAGTCGTGGTAGCCCAGCGCGTTCATCACGAAGATGGACTGCTGCGACAGCGGCAGCACGCCGCCCTTCTGCGCCGACACCGCGATGCCGTTGAGCGAGTGCACGTGCAGCACGCAGGCCGCGTCGTGCCGCGCCGCATGGATGGCGCTGTGGATGGTGAAGCCGGCCGGGTTGACCGGGAA
>CAKZXL010000831.1 GCA_937883885.1 uncultured Aquincola sp.
CCCCAAGGGGCTGAGAGCCCCCCCCGGGGGGTGGCGAGCGCAGCGAGCCTGGGGGCAGACATCAGCCCCGCCGGGCCGCCCCAAGGGGCTGAGAGCCCCCCGGGGGGTGGCGAGCGCAGCGAGCCTGGGGGCAGACATGTCAGCCGAAGGTGGCGACGGCGTTGACCAAGGCGCCCGACTGTTCCTTCAGCGACAGCGCGGCGGCCGAGGCCTCTTCCACCAGCGCGGCGTTCTGCTGGGTGGCCTGGTCCATCTGGGCGATGGCCTGGTTCACCTGCTCGATGCCGGCGGTCTGCTCCTGCGAGGCGGTGGTGATCTCGGCCACCACGGTGGTCACGCGTTCCACGCTGCCCACCACTTCCTGGATGGTGGCGCCGGCCTGGCCCACCAGCCGGGTGCCCGCTTCCACCATGTCCACCGAGCTGCCGATCAGCACCTTGATCTGCTTGGCCGCCTCGGCGCTGCGCTGGGCCAGGGTGCGCACCTCGCCGGCCACCACCGCAAAGCCGCGGCCCTGTTCGCCGGCCCGCGCGGCTTCCACGGCCGCATTCAGCGCCAGGATGTTGGTCTGGAAGGCAATGCCGTCGATGGTGCCGATGATGTCGGAGATCTTGCGCGAGCTGTCGCTGATGGCGCTCATGGTCTGCACCACCTCGCCCACCACGGCGCCGCCGCGGGCCGCGACCTGCGAAGCGGCCAGTGCCAGCTCATTGGCCTGGCGGGCGTTGGCGGCGTTCTGCTTGACGGTGGCGGTGATCTGCTCCATCGACGCGGCGGTCTGCTCCAGCGCGCTGGCCTGGGCCTCGGTGCGGGCCGACAGGTCGAGGTTGCCGGCGGCAATCTCGCCGGAGGCGGTGGCGATGGTGTCGGTCGCGTGGCGGATGCTGCCCACGGTGCCGGCCAGGCCCTGCTGCATCTGGCTCATCGCGGCCAGCAGGCTGTGCGTGTCGCCGGGCTGCAGCTGCACCTGCACGCCCAGGTCGCCGGCGCCGATGCGGCGCACCACCTGCGCGGCATAGTCGGGCTCGCCGCCCAGGTCGCGGTAGATGCGGCGCGACATGGTCCAGCCCATCACACCCACCACGGCCATCAGCACGCCGCCCACGCCCAGCATCAGGCCGGCGGCGCGCCAGTAGGCGGTGTCGATGTCGTCGATGTAGTCGCCGGTGCCGATGATCCAGTCCCAGGGCTGGAAGTGCACCACGGCATAGAGCTTGTCCACCTTGTCTTCGCGGCCGGGGCGCGTGCCGGGGGCCACCACGTTGCCGATGGGCTTGCCCTGCATCGCGGCGCGGTAGCGTTCACCGGCTTCCTTGCCGCCCTTGGGATCGACCACGCCGATGCGCTTGGGGTTGGGGTGCACGTAGTTCACGTCGTTGCTGTAGCCGCGCACGAAGAAGTAGCGCTCTTCCTTGCGCAGGCTGCCCAGCATGGCCACGGCCTGGGCCTGGGCGGCTTCTCGCGTGAGCTTGCCGGCCTGCTCCTGCTCATGGATCTTGGCCACGCCGGCCTGGGCCAGCACCACCAGGTTGTTGAGCTGGGCGGTGCGCTCGTCCAGCATGGTCTGACGCAGCCCATGGAGCGAGAGCCCGATCAACACCAGCACGCCGCAAAGGGCCGCGGCACATAGCCAGAGGATTCGGGTACGGAGCTTCATGGGCGACGACTTCAAGAAAAAGGGCGGTACTGCGACCGTTATCGGCCGCTGTACCGCCAGCTTGACAATCGCCGCGTGGGCGTGCTGTTACGCCACCGGCGGCAGCCGGTCCAGCAGCTTGTCCAGCGTCACCGGGTAGTCGCGCACGCGCACGCCGGTGGCGTGGTGCACCGCATTGGCGATGGCCGCCGCCACGCCGCACAAGCCCAGCTCGCCCACGCCCTTGGCCTTCATCGGCGAAGAGATCGGGTCGGTCTCGTCCAGGAAGATCACCTCCTGGTGCGGGATGTCGGCATGCACCGGCACCTCGTAGCCCGCCAGGTCGTGGTTGACGAAGTAGCCGCGGCGCTTGTCCAGCGCCAGCTCTTCCATCAGCGCCGCGCCCACGCCCATGGTCATCGCGCCGATCACCTGGCTGCGCGCCGACTTGGGGTTGAGGATGCGGCCGGCCGCGCACACCGCCAGCATGCGGCGCACGCGGATCTCGCCGGTGTACCCATCCACCGCCACCTCCACGAAGTGGGCACCGAAGGTGGACTGCTGGTACTGCTTGTCCAGGTCGCCGTACTCGATCGAATCTTCGGCCACCAGGCCGGCGCTGCCGGCGGCTTCGGCCAACGGCACTGTGCGGCCACCGGCCTTCACCATGCCATCGGCAAAGTCGGCCTGCGCCGGGTCCATGCCCAGCTGGCGGGCCACCTGCTCACGCAGCTTCACGCAGGCGGCGTACACGCCCGAGGTCGAGTTGTTGGCGCCCCATTGCCCGCCCGAGCCGGCCGAGGTGGGGTAGCTGGAATCGCCCAGCCGCACCTGCACCTGCTGCAGCGGCACGCCCATCATCTCGGCCGCGGTCTGGGCGATGATGGTGTAGCTGCCGGTGCCGATGTCGGTCATGTCGGTTTCCACCGTCACCCGGCCGCCCGGCTCCAGCTTCACCCGCGCGCCCGACTTCTGCAGCAGGTTGTTGCGAAAGGCCGCCGCCACGCCGGTGCCGATCAGCCAGCGGCCTTCACGCTGCTGCCCGGGCTGCGGGTTGCGCCGGGCCCAGCCGAAGCGCTCGGCCCCGGTGCGCAGGCACTGCACCAGCTGGCGCTGCGAAAAGCGCCTCGAGGGCTTCTCCGGGTCCACCTGCGTGTCGTTCACCACCCGGAACTGCACCGGGTCCATGCCCAGGCGCTCGGCCATCTCGTCGATGGCCATTTCCAGCGCCATCAGGCCGGGGGCTTCACCCGGCGCACGCATCGCATTGCCTTCGGGCAGGTCCAGCACCGCCAGCCGCATCGCGGTCATGCGATGGGCACCGGCGTACAGCAGGCGCGTCTGGTTGACCGCGGTCTCGGGCTGGCCCTCGGGCAGGTCGCCCGACCAGCTCTCGTGGCCGATGGCGGTGATGCGGCCATCCTTCTCGCAGCCGATGCGCAGGCGCTGGATGGTGGCGGGCCGGTGGGTGGTGTTGTTGAAGATCAGCGGGCGCTGCAGCGCCACCTTCACCGGCATGCCGGCCGCGCGGGCGCCGAGGGCCGCCAGCAGCGCGTCGGCACGCAGGAACAGCTTGCCGCCGAAGCCGCCACCGATGAAGGGCGAGATCAGCCGCACGTTCTCCTTCTTCATGTTCAGCGTGCGGGCCAGGTCGCCGGCGCCCCAGTCGATCATCTGGTTGCTGGTCCACACCGTCAGCTTGTCGCCCTCCCAGGCGGCCAGCGTGGCATGCGGCTCCATCATCGCGTGCGATTGGTCGGGCGTGGTGTAGGTGGTGTCCAGCTGCACCGGGGCCTTGGCAAAGGCGCCGGCGAAGTCGCCCACGGCGGTGTGGGTGGGGCCGCTGTTCTCGTTGGGCTTGGCCATGGGCGCGCTGTCGCGCTGCTCGGCCAGGTCGAACCGGCCCTTGGCGGCTTCATAGCGCACCTGCACCAGCTCGGCCGCGGCGCGGGCCTGCTCGAAGCTGCGGGCTACCACCACGGCCACGGCCTGGTGGTGGTGGTCCACCTGCGGGCCGGCCAGCAGCTTGGCGGTGTTCATCTTGCCCTTGCCCAGCTTGCCGGCATTGCGGGCGGTGACGATGGCCAGCACACCCGGTGCAGCACGCGCCGCGCGCAGGTCCATGGACACGATGCGGCCCTTGGAGATGGCCGCGCCCACCACGTGGCCGTAAGCGGCGTTGCGGGCCACGTCGTGCCGCTCATAGGCATAGCGCGCGGTGCCGGTGGTCTTCAAGGGCCCGTCGATGCGGTCCACGGGCTGGCCGATGACCTTCATGCGGTCGATCGGGTTGGTGGTGGCGGGTTGGTCGAATTTCATCTCAGGTCCTCGCTTCGGCCATCACCGCGGCGAGCGTGCGCTCCACCAGCGGCCGCTTGAAGGCGTTGTGTTCATCGGTACGGGCATCGGCCAGCAGCTGGGCGGTAAAAGCCTTGGCACCTTGCGGCAGCTGCGGCTCGGCCGCTTCCATGCGCCAGGGCTTGTGGGCCACGCCGCCCACGGCCACGCGGCCGCGGCCATCGGGCTGCAGCACCGCGGCCACCGACACCAGCGCAAAGGCGTAGGAGGCGCGGTCGCGCACCTTGCGGTAGAGGTGCTTGCCACCTACCGGTGGCGGCAGCGTCACCGCGGTGATCAGCTCGCCGGCTTCCAGCGTGGTGTCGTGCTGCGGGGTGTCGCCCGGCAGCCGGTGGAAGTCGGCGATGGGGATGGTGCGGCGGCGGCCGTCGCCGCGCACGGTTTCCACCGTGGCGTCCAGCACCCGCATGGCCACCGCCATGTCGCTGGGGTGGGTGGCGATGCAGGAGGTGCTGGTGCCCACGATGGCCAGCTGGCGCGAGTAGCCGCCGATGGCCGAGCAGCCGCTGCCCGGCTGGCGCTTGTTGCAGGGCTGCTGCGTGTCGTAGAAGTAGGGGCAGCGGGTGCGCTGCAGCAGGTTGCCGGCCGTGGTGGCCTTGTTGCGCAACTGGCCCGAGGCACCCGACACCAGCGCCCGCGACAGCACGCCGTAGTCGCGGCGCACACGCTCGTCGGCCGCCAGGTCGGTGTTGCGCACCAGCGCGCCGATGCGCAGGCCGCCGCCACCGCTGGGCTCGATCTTGTCCAGCCCCAGGCCGTTGACGTCGATCAGGTGCCGCGGCGTCTCGATCTGCAGCTTCATCAGGTCCAGCAGGTTGGTGCCGCCGGCGATGAAGCGGGCGCCCGGCGTCTGCGCGGCCGCAGCGGCGGCCTCGGCGGGCGACTTGGCCCGTTCGTAGCTGAAGGCCTTCATGCGCGCACCCCCGCCACTTCGGTCATCGCATCTACGATGTTGCTGTAGGCGCCGCAGCGGCAGATGTTGCCGCTCATGCGCTCGCGCAGCTCTTCGGCGCTGAGCAGCGGCTTGGCGGTGATGTCGCCCGTCACATGGCTGGGGATGCCGCGCTGGATCTCGTCCAGCGTGGCCACGGCCGAGCAGATCTGCCCGGGCGTGCAGTAGCCGCACTGGTAGCCGTCGTGCTTGACGAAGGCGGCCTGCATCGGGTGCAGCTGGCCGGGCTGGCCCAGGCCTTCGATGGTGGTGACGGCGGCGCCTTCATGCATCACCGCCAGGCTCAGGCAGCTGTTGATGCGCCGGCCATCGACCATCACCGTGCAGGCACCGCACTGGCCGTGGTCGCAGCCCTTCTTGGTGCCGGTGAGCTGCAGGTGTTCACGCAGCGCGTCCAGCAGCGTGGTGCGGTTGTCCAGCTCCAGCGACTGGGGCTTGCCGTTGACTTGGAAACTGACCCGAGTGGTGGGCGGCGCGCTGGTGTCCGCGGCATCGGCCGCGGCACCGGCGGGTGCGGCGGCAGCCTGGCTGGCGGCCACCGAGGCGGCGCTGGCAAGCAGCAATTCTCGGCGCGATAGCGCCAGGTGAGGGCTGTCCATGGGGGAAGTTCTCCGGGTGGCGGCATGCACGGGCATGGCGCGGGTTGAGGGCAAGCGGTCCCGCAAGGGGGATGGCCTTGTAGCGGCAATCACCAAGCCTGCGGACCCGCCAAACGCGGTGGGGCCGCCCGCGCGCGCAGCGCACCTACCGGCACAAGGGCCGGCGTCCTACAAGCCGGGCCGGGCCCTGGCGGTGACCATCCCCTCACCCCTGCAACAGCGGCGCCCGCCGTGACCTGATGAGCGCCTCCGTGCTTCCTGACTCTGCCAGCCCGCCGCCCGCCGCCGGCCTGCCCGCGCGGCCGCCCGGCCGGGCGGTGCAGGGCGGCCTGCGAGGAGCCCAGGACGCTGCGGTGGCCCCGGCACGCGCGATCGAAGCGCTGCTGTCGACGCAGGCGCCGGGCACCCCATCCGTGGCCCGGCAGCTGCGCCTGCTGATCGCTGCCCGGCTGGACGCACTGCCCTGGCCGGCCAGTGGCCACACGCTGGCCCGCTGGCAGGCGCTGGCGGCCGTGGCGGCCCACGACCTGGCGCTGGCCAAGCTGTACGAGGGTCATACCGATGCACTGGCGGTGTTGCATGAACTGCAAGTCGCAGCGCCGCCCGCGGGAAGTTGTCTAGGCATGTGGGCCGCCGAGCCGCCGGATGGCCGCGTCACCTTCCAGCGGCTGCCCGACGGCGAGGTGCGCCTGGCCGGCACCAAGCGCTGGTGTTCGGGCGCGGCCCATGTGAGCCATGGGCTGCTGACGGCCTGGCCTGCCGATGCCGGTGCGGCGGAAGGCGAAGGTCCGTGGCTGGTGCTGGTGGACATGCAGCAGCCCGCGGTGCAGGTGCAGCCCGGCGCCTGGTGCGCGGTGGGCATGGCCGACAGCCAGAGCCTGGACGTGCAGCTGGACGGCGCCATCGCCCGCCTGTGCGGCAACGCGGGTGACTACCTGCAGCGGCCGGGCTTCTGGCAGGGCGGCATCGGCGTGGCGGCCTGCTGGTACGGCGGCTGCGTGGCGCTGGGCCGGGCCTTGCAGCGTGCGGTACCGGCCCCGGGCGCCGCGGCTGGCGAACGCGGCTGGCTCACCCAGGTGGCACTGGGTCGGGCCGATGTGGAACTGCAGGCCCTGGCCGCTCTGGTGCGGCAGGCAGCGGCCTGGGTCGATGCCCATCCGCAGCACAGCGCGCAGGCGCTGGCGCTGCAGGTGCGCAGCGCGGTCGATGCCGCTGCCCAGCGCCTGCTGGTGCTCACCGGCCGCACGCTGGGCGCCACCCCGTATTGCCGCGACCCGCACTTCGCCCGCCTGGCGGCTGACCTGCCGGTGTTCCTGCGGCAAACCCATGCCGATCGCGACCTGGCCAGCCTGGCGCGGTTGATCGACACCCCGCAGGAGGCCGACCGGTGGGCGCTGTAGCCGAGCAGCCGCTGATCCACGGCCAGGGCACGCCGGCGGCCGCATGGGCCGCCTGCCCGCTGCTGCAGGCCGCGCCGGTGATCGATGCGATGCAACTGCTGCCCGCGCACCGGCGGGCGGTGGTGGTGGCGCCGCACCCCGATGACGAGCTGCTGGCCGTCGGCGGCCTGTTGTGGCAATGGGCCGCGGCCGGCCGCACGCTGCTGGTGGTGGGCGTGACCGATGGCGAAGCCGGCCTGCCTGCCGGCGACACCACCTTGCCGCATCGGCTGGCCGACCGGCGGCGCACGGAGCGCCGGCTGGGCCTGGCCCGCCTGGGCGTGGCCGCCGCAGCCATCCATCCGCTGGGCTTGCACGATGGCGGCGTGACGGCCCAGCAGGCGCGTCTGACCGATGCGCTCACGCGCCTGCTGCGGCCCGGCGATCTGGCCATCACGCCCTGGCGGCACGACGGCCACCCCGACCACGACGCCACCGGCCGCGCCTGCGCCGCCGCCTGCGCAGCCACCGGCGCGCAGCTGCTGGAGGTGCCGGTGTGGACCTGGCACTGGGCCCGGCCCGGCGATGCGCGCGTGCCCTGGCAGCTCCTGCGCCAGCTGCCGCTGCCGGCCGAGGCCCTGCGTGCCAAGCAGGAGGC
>CAKZXL010000832.1 GCA_937883885.1 uncultured Aquincola sp.
CGGTCCAGCAGCGGCCCCGACAGCCGGCCCTGGTAACGGGCCACCTGGTCGGGCGTGCAGCGGCAGGCGCGCAAGTGCCCGGCCGGCGCGCCCAGAAAGCCGCAAGGGCAGGGGTTCATCGCGGCGATCAGCTGGAAGCGCGCCGGGTAGGTGGCCTGCCGCGCGGCCCGCGACAGCGTCACCTGGCCGGTTTCCAGCGGCTCGCGCAGGGCTTCCAGCGCATGTCGGGGGTACTCCGGCAGCTCGTCAAGGAACAAGACACCTCCGTGCGCCAGCGAAATCTCGCCCGGCCGCGGCGGTGATCCGCCGCCCACCAGCGCCGCCGCACTGGCCGAGTGGTGGGGTGCGCGCACCGGCCGCTGGCGCCACTGCGCCAGGTCGAAGCCGGTGCGCCCCAGGCTGGCGATGGCGGCAGTGGCCAACGCCTCTTCTTCGGCCATGGGCGGCAGCAGGCCGGGCAGGCGCTGCGCCAGCATCGACTTGCCGGTGCCTGGCGCGCCCACCATCAGCAGGCTGTGGCCGCCGGCCGCGGCCACTTCCAGCACGCGCTTGACGGCGGCCTGGCCGCGCACGTCGCGCAGGTCGGGGCCGGGCGGTGCGGGTGGGCGCTCCGGTGCGGTGGCGCGGGCCAGCGGCGGCGCGTCGTCGCCGGGTTGCAGCGCAGTCACCACGTCCATCAGGTGGCGGGCGCCGTAGACGGCCACGCCGTCCACCAGGGCGGCCTGGCTGGCGCTGGCTTCGGGCAGCACCAGCGAGCGGCTGGCGCCGGCGCGGCGCGCGGCGTAGGCCAGCGCCACCGCGCCACGCACCGGCCGCAGCTCGCCGGCCAGCGACAGCTCGCCCGCGTATTCGTGGCGGGCCAGTTTGGCGGCGTCCAGCTGTTCGTTGGCGGCCAGGATGCCCAGGGCGATCGGCAGGTCGAAGCGGCCGGACTCCTTGGGCAGGTCGGCCGGCGCCAGGCTCACGGTGATGCGCTTGTTGTGCGGAAAGCCCAGCCCGCTGTGCGCCAGGGCGGCGCGCACCCGCTCGCGGGCTTCTTTCACTTCGGTGTCGGCCAGGCCCACCAGGTTGAAGGCCGGCAGGCCATTGGCCAGGTGCACTTCCACCTGCACCGCGGGGGCGTCCAGCCCGTCGAGCGCGCGGCTCGCAACGATCGCCAGCGTCATGGCCAGCCTCCTCGAAGAGTGGGAGATACGGCGTCCGGACTGCGACCATCCGATTGTGACGGTGAGGTGTGCCGCGTGGGCGAACGCGCCCGCTCTGCTGGCACCGGCCCTCTGAATGCACCGCTGCGGTGCGGTTTTCAGGCATTCACCCCGCTGGTGCGGTCGATGCTGGTGCTTGGTGCGAGCGCCAAAAGCCGCCCCGGCCTGGGGCGTGGGCTGAAACAGGGTGTTGGCACAAAAGCTGCAAAAACCCCTGCAGTCACCCGGTGGTCCGCTGCCGGGCTACTGGTCTTTTGATCGCCGGTCTGCGGCGAGTTGTTCTGCTCGACCGGCGCCGCTTTCGGCGTCAGCACACTTTTGATCCAACGGGAGAAAGCAACCATGAAGATGGTGACCGCCATCGTCAAGCCGTTCAAGCTCGACGAAGTGCGTGAGGCCTTGAGCGGCATCGGCGTTCAGGGCATCACGGTGACCGAAGTCAAGGGCTTCGGCCGCCAGAAGGGCCATACCGAGCTCTACCGCGGCGCCGAGTACGTCGTCGACTTCCTGCCCAAGGTCAAGATCGAAGCCGCCGTCGACGACGCGATCGTCGACCGCGTCATCGAGGCCATCGAGGCCTCCGCGCGCACCGGAAAGATCGGCGACGGAAAGATCTTCGTGTCGCCGCTCGAGCAGGTCGTGCGCATTCGCACCGGGGAAACCGGCAAGGACGCGCTCTGACGCCCACCAAGAGAAAGACCCATGAAAAAACTGATTGTCTCGTTCGCCCTGGGCTTGTCGCTCCTGGGCCTCGGAGGGATGGCCGCGGCGCAGGAGCCCGCCTCGGCCCCAGCCGCGACGGCACCGGCTGCCGCCGCTTCTGAAGCAGCTGCACCGGCTGCAGCCACCGCGTCGGCCCCGGCCGCCGCCGCCTCGGACGCCGCTGCGCCGGCGCCCACGCCCAACAAGGGCGACGTGTCGTGGATGATGCTGTCCACGCTGCTGGTCATCATGATGGCCGTGCCCGGCCTGGCCCTGTTCTACGGCGGCCTGGTGCGCAGCAAGAACATGCTGTCGGTGCTGATGCAGGTGATGGTCACCTTCGCGATGATCGTCGTGCTGTGGGCCATCTACGGCTACAGCCTGGCCTTCACCGAAGGCAATGCCTTCATCGGCGGCTTCGACCGGCTGATGATGAAGGGCATCTGGGACAACGTCGCCGGCACCTTTGCCAACGGCGCCACCTTCAGCAAGGGCGTGGTCATCCCCGAGATCGTGTTCGCGGCCTTCCAGGCCACGTTCGCGGGCATCACCTGCGCGCTGATCGTGGGCGCCTTCGCCGAGCGCATCAAGTTCTCGGCCGTGCTGCTGTTCACCGCCATCTGGTTCACCTTCAGCTATGCGCCCATCGCGCACATGGTGTGGTTCTGGATGGGCCCGGACGCCTACACCGGCCCCGACGTGGTCGATGCGATGAACGCCAAGGCCGGCCTGATCTGGCAGTGGGGCGCGCTGGACTTCGCGGGCGGCACCGTGGTGCACATCAACGCCGCCGTCGCCGGCCTGGTGGGTGCCTACATGGTGGGCAAGCGCGTGGGCTACGGCAAGGAAAGCATGGCCCCGCACAGCCTGACCCTAACCATGGTGGGCGCCTCGCTGCTGTGGGTGGGCTGGTTCGGCTTCAACGCCGGCTCCGCGCTGGAAGCCAACGGCTTCGCGGCCCTGGCCTTCATCAACACGCTGTTCGCCACCGCCGCCGCCGTGCTGGCCTGGTGCATCGGTGAAGCGCTGATGCGTGGCAAGGCCTCGATGCTGGGTGCGGCCTCGGGCGCCGTGGCCGGCCTGGTGGCCATCACCCCCGCGGCCGGCAACGTCGGCATCGGCGGCGGCCTGATCATCGGCTTCATCGCCGGCTTCGCCTGCCTGTGGGGCGTCAACGGCCTGAAGAAGCTGCTGGGCGCGGACGACTCGCTGGACGTGTTCGGCGTGCACGGCGTGGGCGGCATCCTGGGGGCTCTGCTGACCGGCGTGTTCAATTCGCCCAACCTGGGCGGCCCCAGCGCCGTGGCCGACTGGACCACGGTGGCGATGATCGCCCCCGACGCGTACACCATCGCCGGCCAGGTGTGGACGCAGGCCAAGGCCGTGCTGCTGACCGTGGTGTGGTCGGCGGTGGTCTCGGTCATCGCCTACAAGATCGTCGACCTGACCATCGGTCTGCGCGTCTCGGAAGAAGACGAACGCGAAGGCCTGGACATCACCTCGCACGGCGAAACGGCCTACAGCAAGTAAGCCGCTTCCCAACCAAGATCGACAGAGCGATTGGGCCGCCTTCGGGCGGCCCCTTTTTTTCCTGTTTCCGGCTGGCGATTCCGCCGCTCGCCCCCACCTGCCGCACTTCTAGAATCAGTCTTCACAGCGCACACGGGCGATCAGCATGGTTCCGCATCTCATCACCGCCCTGACCGGGCCCATCAACGAACTGGAACAGCGCATCCTGGAGTCGATGCCGGCGATCGAGCGCTGGTTTCGGCTGGAATGGATGGAGCACACGCCGCCGTTCTACACCTCGGTCGACCTGCGCAATGCCGGCTTCAAGCTGGCGCCGGTGGACACCAACCTGTTTCCGGGCGGCTGGCACAACCTGACGCCCGAGATGCTGCCGCTGGCGGTGCAGGCGGCGATGGCGGCGATCGAGAAGATCTGCCCCGAGGCCAAGAACCTGCTGCTGGTGCCTGAGCGCCACGCCGGCAGCTTCTACCTGGCCAACCTGCAGCGGCTGAAGAACATCTTCCACCAGGCGGGCCTCAACGTGCGCCTGGGCTCGCTGGACGAGAGCCTGACCGGCCCCACCACCGTGACCCTGCCCGACGGCAGCGACCTGACCGTGGAGCCGCTGCAGCGGGTGCGCGGCCGCGTGGGCCTGAAGGACTTCGACCCCTGCACCGTGCTGCTGAACAACGACCTCTCGGCCGGCCTGCCGGCCAAGCTGGAAAACCTGCACGAGCAGTACCTGCTGCCGCCGCTGCACGCCGGCTGGGCGGTGCGCCGCAAGAGCACCCACTTCCAGAGCTACGAGGAAGTGGCCAAGAAGTTCAGCAAGCTGATGGGCATGGACCCGTGGCTGATCAACCCGATGTTCGCGCAGTGCGGGCAGGTGGACTTCAGCCAGGGCGACGGCCTGGACTGCGTGCAGACGCAGGCCGACGCGATGCTGGCCAAGGTGCGCCGCAAGTACAAGGAATACGGCATCAACGAAAAGCCTTTCGTGGCGGTCAAGGCCGACAACGGCACCGACGGCATGGGCATCCTGATGGTGCGCGACGCCAAGGAGCTGGCCGAGCTGAGCCGCCGCGCGCTTGAGAAGATGGGCGAGGCCAAGGACGGCCAGCACGTCACCCAGGTGCTGATCCAGGAAGGCGTGCCCACCTACGAACGCATGCACGACGCGGTGGCCGAACCGGTGGTCTACATGATCGACCGCTACGTGGTGGGCGGCTTCTACCGCGTGCATGCCGAGCGCGGCACCGACGAGAACCTGAACACCCCGGGCGCGCGCTACGTGCCGCTGGCCTTCGCCGAGCACAACCAGCTGCCCAAGCCCGGTGCCAAGCCGGGCGTGAGCGCCCCCAACCGCTTCTACATGTACGGCGTGATCGGCCGGCTGGCGATGCTGGCGGCCAGCTATGAGCTGGAAGCGACGGACCCGGACGCCGAGGTTTACGAATAAACACGGCCGGGAGACTTTGCGGCGGTGCAGCATCGGCTGCGAGCACAATAGGCGCCTTTCGATGAACGACCCCCGATGGTGGGGTGCTGCTTCGTGGGTTCTCACAACGCCAACCGCTCTCCGGCCGCCCTGGCCGCCCTGACGCTCGCCGCGCTGGGCATCGTCTACGGCGACATCGGCACCAGCCCGCTGTATGCCCTGAAGGAAGTGTTTGCGGAAGGTCGCGTCGCCGTCACGCACGACAACGTGCTGGGCGTGCTGTCGATGATCTTCTGGACGATGACGGTCGTCGTCTCGCTCAAGTACGTGCTGCTGATCCTGCGCGCCGACAACAACGGCGAAGGCGGGCTGATCGCGATGCTGGCGCTGGCCACCACCGCCGTGAAGGAGCGGCCCGCGCTGCGGCAGACGCTGCTGCTGGTGGGCATGTTCGGCACCGCCATCTTCTACGGCGACGGGGTGATCACGCCGGCCATCTCGGTGCTGTCGGCGGTCGAGGGCCTGGAGGTGGCCGCGCCGGCGCTGCATGGCGTGGTGGTGCCGGTCACGCTGCTGCTGATCACCGTGCTGTTCGCGGTGCAGCGCTTCGGCACCGGCGGCATCGGCCGCTTCTTCGGGCCGGTGATGCTGGTGTGGTTCATCACCCTGGTGGCGCTGGGGCTGCCGGGCATCCTCGAGAACCCGCACGTGCTGCTGGCGCTGAACCCGGTGTATGCGCTGCGCTTCATCAGCGAGAACCCGATGGTGGCCTTCATCGCGCTGGGCGCGGTGGTGCTGTGCATCACCGGCGGCGAAGCGCTCTACGCCGACCTGGGCCACTTCGGCAAGCAGCCCATCCGCATCGCCTGGTACAGCTTCGTGATGCCGGCGCTGGTGGTGAACTACTTCGGCCAGGGCGCGCTGCTGCTCGAGAACCCGGAAGCCGCGGCCAACCCGTTTTACCTGCTGGCGCCCAAGTGGGCGGCGCTGCCGCTGGTGGGCCTGGCCACCTGCGCCACCATCATCGCTTCGCAGGCGCTGATCACCGCGGCCTTCTCGGTCACGCGGCAAGCCATCCAGATGGGCCTGCTGCCGCGCATGTACATCAAGCACACCTCGGTGCGCGACACCGGGCAGATCTACGTACCCTTCATCAACTGGTGCCTGTACGTGCTCATCGTGCTGGCGGTGGGGCTGTTCGGCAGCTCGTCCAATCTGGCGCATGCCTATGGCATCGCGGTCACGCTGGACATGACCATCACCACGGTGATGACCTTCTACGTGATCCGCTACGGCTGGAAGTATTCGCTGCCGCTGTGCCTGCTGGCCACGGGCTTCTTCTTCGTCATCGACATCACCTTCTTCCTGTCCAACCTGCTCAAGTTCTTCTCGGGCGGCTGGTTCCCCATCGTCATCGGCCTGGGCATGTTCACGCTGATGACCACCTGGATGCGCGGCCGACAGCTGGTGGCCGAGCGGCTGCGCGACGACGCGATCGACCTGAAGAGCTTCCTCGAATCGGTGTTCATCAGCCCGCCCACGCGGGTGCCGGGCACGGCGGTGTTCATGTCGGCCGACCCCACCATCGTGCCCAATGCGCTGATGCACAACCTCAAGCACAACAAGGTGCTGCACGAGTACAACCTGTTCGTCTCGGTGCAGAACCATGAGGTGCCGTGGATCGGCTTCGGCCGCCGGCTGGAGATGACGCCGCTGGGCCACGACTGCTGGTCGGTGCTGCTGCACTTCGGCTTCAAGAACGACCCCGACGTGCCCGAGGCGCTGAAGCTGCTGGCCGGCCGCGGCGTGCCGCTGGACGAGATGGACACCAGCTACTTCCTCAGCCGCGACATCGTGGTGCCCAGCATCGGCCAGGGCATGGCGATGTGGCGCGAGAAGCTGTTCGCCAACATGCACCGCAATGCGGCGGCGGCAGCCGACTTCCTGCACCTGCCGGCGAACCGCATCGTCGAGCTGGGCTCCAAAGTAGAAATCTAGCCTGTGCAGTTTTGGAAGGATCTCTCGCTCACCTCGGTGGTGGCGGGCTTCGTCGCTGTGCTGGTCGGCTTCACCAGCTCGGTGGTCATCATCTTCCAGGCGGCCGCCAGCCTGGGCGCCACGCCGGCGCAGCTGAGCAGCTGGATGTGGGCGCTGGGCCTGGGCATGGGCTTGACCAGCACCGGCCTGTCGCTGTGGTACCGGCAGCCGGTGCTCACCGCCTGGTCCACGCCGGGCGCGGCGCTGCTGGTCACCGCCGGCGCCGGCCGCACGATGGAAGAAGCCGTCGGCGCCTTCATCGTCTGCGCGCTGCTCATCGTGCTGGCGGGCGTCACCGGTGCTTTCCGCCGCGTGATGGACCGCATTCCGCAGGCACTGGCCGCGGCGCTGCTGGCCGGCGTGCTGGTGCGCTTTGCGTTCGACGCCTTCCTGTCGCTGCGCACCGACCTGGCGCTGGTGCTGCCCATGCTGCTGGCCTACCTGGCCGGCCGGCGCCTGTGGCCGCGCTATGCGGTGCCGGGTGTGCTGGCGGTGGGCATGGGCGTGGCGGCGCTGCAGGGCACGCTGCACTTGGGCGGCATCGACTGGTCGCCGGCGGTGCCGGTGTTCACCACGCCGCGCTTCAGCTGGAGCGCGCTGGTGGGCATCGCGCTGCCGCTGTTCGTCGTGACCATGGCCTCGCAGAACCTGCCCGGCGTGGCGGTGCTGCGCGCGGCCGGCTACAGCGCGCCGGTGTCGCCATTGATCGCCACCACCGGGCTGGCCAGCCTGCTGCTGGCGCCCTTCGGCGGTTATGCCTTCAACCTGGCCGCCATCACCGCCGCCATCTGCAATGGCCGCGAGGCGCATGAAGACCCCGACCGCCGCTACATGGCCGCGGTGGCGGCGGGGGTGTTCTACATCGTCGTCGGCCTGCTGGGCGGCGCGGTGGTGGGCCTGATCGCGGCCTTTCCGAAGGCGCTGGTGCTGGCCGTGGCCGGTTTTGCGCTGCTGGGCACCATCGGCAGCGGACTGGCGGTGGCCATGAAGGACGAGCGCACCCGCGAAGCCGCGCTCATCACCTTCGTGGTGACGGCCAGCGGCCTCAGCCTGTTCGGCGTGGCCTCGGCCTTCTGGGGCGTGGTGGCCGGCGCGCTGGCGCTGGCTGTGCAACACTGGCGCCCCGCCCGCTGACCCGTCTGCGCCCCATGGATCTGCTGTTCGTTGCCGACCCGCTGGAGGTCTTCAAGACCGCCAAGGACACCACCTTCGCGATGATGCGCGAGGCCGCCCGCCGCGGCCACACGATCTGGGCCTGCGAACAGCGCGGCCTGGCCTGGCAGCGCGGCAGCCGCGTGGTGGCGCGTGATGCGCGCCGCATCAGCCTCACCGGCGATGCCTACGCCTGGTTCAAGGTCGAAGAGCAGCGGCCGGTGGAACTGGCCGCGGTGGACGCGGTGCTGATGCGCAAGGACCCGCCCTTCGACAGCGAGTACTTCTACGCCACCCACCTGCTGGAGCAGGCCGAGCGGGAAGGCGCGCTGGTGCTCAACAGCCCGCGGGCGCTGCGCGACCACCCTGAAAAGCTGGCCATCCTCGAGTTCCCCGACGTCATCGGCCCCACGCTGGTCACGCGCGACGCGCAGGCCATCCGCGACTTCCATGCCCAGCACCAGGACATCATCCTGAAGCCGCTGGACGGCATGGGCGGCATGGGCATCTTCCGCGTGGGCGCCGACGGCATGAACCTGGGCAGCATCATCGAGACGCTGAACCAGCACGGCCGCACCACGGTGATGGTGCAGAAGTACCTGCCCGAGATCGTGCAGGGCGACAAGCGCATCATCCTGATCGGCGGCGAGCCGATTCCGCATGCGCTGGCGCGCATTCCGCAGGGCAGCGAGATCCGCGGCAACATGGCCGTGGGCGGCAAGGGTGTGGCCCAGCCGCTGTCGGCCCGCGACCGCGAGATCGCCGAGGCCATCGGCCCGGTGCTGGCCGCCCGCGGCCTGCTGTTCGTGGGTCTGGACGTGATCGGCGACTGCGTCACCGAGATCAACGTCACCAGCCCCACAGGCTTCCAGGAGATCACGCAGCAGACCGGCTTCGACGTGGCGGCCCGCTTCGTCGATGCGCTGGAGGCTGCGGTGGCCGCGCCGCGGACCTGAGGCCGTACGCCCCAACATCCCAATGCGGCCGTCTACAGCGGCCGCTTTCATTTCAAGACCCGAGGATTTGCCCATGAAGACCAAAGCCGCCGTCGCCTGGAAAGCCGGTGCCCCGCTGACCATCGAAGACGTGACGCTGGACGGCCCGCGCGAAGGCGAGGTGCTGGTCGAGATCAAGGCCACCGGCATCTGCCACACCGACTACTACACGCTGTCGGGCGCCGACCCCGAAGGCATCTTCCCCGCCATCCTGGGCCATGAAGGCGCCGGCGTGGTGGTGGACGTGGGCCCCGGCGTCACCTCGCTCAAGCCCGGCGACCATGTGATCCCGCTCTACACGCCCGAATGCCGGCAGTGCAAGAGCTGCCTGTCGCGCAAGACCAACCTGTGCACCGCCATCCGCGCCACGCAGGGCAAGGGCCTGATGCCCGATGGCACTTCGCGCTTTTCGATCGACGGCCAGCCGCTGTTCCACTACATGGGCACCAGCACCTTCGCCAACCACATCGTGGCGCCGGCCATCGCGCTGGCCAAGATCCGCGAGGACGCGCCCTTCGACAAGGTCTGCTACATCGGCTGCGGCGTCACCACCGGCATCGGCGCGGTGCTGTGGACGGCCAAGGTGGAAGCCGGCGCCAACGTGGTGGTGTTCGGCCTGGGCGGCATCGGCCTCAACGTGATCCAGGGCGCCAAGATGGTGGGCGCCGACAAGATCATCGGCGTGGACCTGAACCCCGAACGTGAAGCCATGGCGCGCCAGTTCGGCATGACCCACTTCGTCAACCCGAAGGACGTGCCCAACGTGGTGGACGCCATCGTGCAGCTGACCGACGGCGGTGCCGACTACAGCTTCGAGTGCATCGGCAACACCACCACCATGCGCCAGGCGCTGGAGTGCACCCACCGCGGCTGGGGCCAGAGCGTGATCATCGGCGTGGCCGCGGCCGGCCAGGAAATCAGCACGCGGCCGTTCCAGCTGGTCACCGGCCGGGTGTGGAAGGGCAGCGCCTTCGGCGGCGCCCGTGGCCGCACCGACGTGCCCAAGATCGTCGACTGGTACATGGAGGGCAAGCTCAACATCGACGACCTGATCACCCACACGCTGAAGCTGGACCAGATCAACGAAGGCTTCGACCTGATGAAGCGCGGCGAGTCGATCCGCTCGGTCGTCGTCTACTGATCGCCTTGCAGGAGGCCCGCATGAGCTTCGAACTGATCAGCGCGCATGGCTGCTTCGGCGGCGAGCAGCGCTTCTACAAGCACGACTCGCGCGAGATCGGCCTGCCGATGCGCTTCGGCCTGTACCTGCCGCCGCAGGCGGCGCAAGGGCCGGTGCCCGTGCTCACCTACCTGGCGGGCCTGACCTGCAACGAAGAAACCTTCGCCATCAAGGCCGGTGCGCAGCGCTTGGCGGCCGAGCACGGCATCGCGCTGCTGATGCCCGACACCAGCCCGCGTGGCGCCAACGCGCCGGGCGAGGCTGATGCCTGGGACTTCGGCGTGGCCGCGGGCTTTTACCTCGACGCCACGCAGGAACCTTGGGCCCAGCACTGGCGCATGGAAAGCTATTTGATGGACGAGCTGCTGCCCGAGGCCGCCGCCGCCTTCGGGCTCGATGCGCAGCGCGCCGGCCTGTTCGGCCACTCGATGGGCGGCCATGGCGCCTTGACGCTGGCCCTGCGCCACCCGGGCCGCTTCCGCTCGGTGTCGGCCTTTGCGCCGATCGCCGCGCCCACCCGCTGCCCCTGGGGCCACAAGGCTTTCAGCGGCTACCTGGGCCAAGACCGCAGCACTTGGGAAGCGCACGACGCCAGCGCGCTGATGGCCCGGCAGGCCAGCGCGCCCTTTCCGCTAGGCATCCTGGTCGACCAGGGCCTGGCCGACAAATTCATGGCCGAGCAGCTGTACCCCGAAGCCTTCGAGGCGGCGTGCGAAGCCGTCGGCCAGCCGCTCACGCTGCGCCGGCATGCCGGCTACGACCACGGCTACTACTTCATCACCAGCTTCATCGCCGACCACCTGGCCCACCACGCGGCGGCGCTGAACGGCGGGCGCTGACGCGGCTTTGGCTGCCACCCTGGCCGCGCCGGTCGCCAGCGAGCTGGTGATCAAGAAGAGCCGTTTCATCGGCTGCGTGGAGCCGATGCGCGACCGCGCCGGCGCGCTGCAGCGCGTGGCGGCACTGCGGGCCCAGCACCCCGGCGCTGCCCATGTGTGCTGGGCGCTGCTGGCCGGTGGTGATTCGGCCGCCAACGACGACGGCGAGCCCGGCGGCACCGCCGGCCGGCCGATGCTGGAGGTGCTGCGCCACCAGGAACTGGAAGGCGTGCTGGCCACCGTGGTGCGCTACTTCGGCGGCGTGAAGCTGGGCGCGGGCGGCCTGGTGCGGGCCTACACCGACGCGGTGGCGCAGGCGCTGCTGCAGGCCGAGCGCATCACGTTGGAGCGCCTGGCCACGCTGCAATGCACCGTGCCCTATGCGATGGAAGGTGCGCTGCGCCGTGAGCTGGAAGCCGCCCGCGCCACGCTGGGCGAGGTGCAGCACGGCATGGAGGTGACGCTGGCCTTCACTGTGTCCGAGCCGGCCGCGCCGGCCCTGCGGCAACGCATCGAAGACCTGACCCAGGGTCGGGTGCGATGGGCGCAACCCGACCCCGGCGGTACTTTTCGCAAGCTTTAGAAGGTGGCCTTGAACGAAGCGCCCCAGGTGCGCGGCTCGTTGATGAAGCCGGTCAGGTTGTTGAAGTCGATGGCGCCGGTGGCCACCACCTTGTCGGTGATGTTGCGCCCGAAGATGGCGGCCTCGTACTTGCCGTTGCCCCAGATGTAGCCCAGCCGCACGCCGCCTTCCAGCAGCGACTTGCCGGTGAACTCCTTCGATTCATACAGGAAGAAGCTGACCTTGCTGCGGTACGACCAGTCGGTGAAAACGTACCACTCGCCGCTGTCGGTGGGGACGCTGTAGCGCAGGTTCACGTTGCCGATCCACTTGGGCGCATTGGGCAGCGGGTTGCCGTTGATGTTGTAGGTGCCCGGCAGGGTGCCCGCCGGGTCGGTGACGGTGCAGCTGCGGCAGCCAATTACCTGCAGGTTGCCGTCCTTGATCTGGGTGTGGTTGTAGCTGCCCGACAGGCCCAGCAGCAGGTTGTCGGTCAGGTAGGCGGTGAGGTTCATCTCCACGCCCTGACCTTGCGCCTTCTTGGCGCTGACCAGGATGTTGGCGTTGTCGGTGCCACCCACGGCCGTCAGCTGCTGGTCTTTGACGGTGTAGCGGAACACGCTGGCCGACAGCCGCGCCCGGCGGTCGAACAGGTCGGCCTTCACGCCCGCTTCGTACGAGGTGTTGGTCTCGGGCGCGGCCGAGGACATCGGCGCAAAGGCCGAGGCCGGCTGGATGCTGCCGGCCCGGAAGCCGGTGGCGACGCGGGCGTACACGTTCACGTCGGGCGTCAACGCGTAGGTGGCGCTGGCGTCCCAGTTGGTCTTGGAATTGTTGGTCTCCATCGCCAGGCCGGCGGCGCTGTTCAGCGACGCATCGGGCGCGGTGCTCAATTCCTTCTTGTCATGCGTGTAGCGCAGGCCGCCGCGCAGCTTGAGCTGCGGGCTCACCGCATAGCTGAGCGAGCCGAACACCGCCCACGCGTCGTTCTTCTGCGTGGTGGTGATGGTGTCGCCCGTCTGCGGATTGCCGGCGGTGGTGGAGTCGTAGTTGGCGCTCAGCATGCGGTACTTCTCCTTGAAGAAGTACAGGCCGGTCTGCCATTGCAGCGGGGCTTCGGTGGCCGACTCCAGCCGGAACTCTTGCGACCACTGGCTGTGGCCGCGCAGCGCGTCGGAGGTTTCAGAAGGGAAGGGGATGGGCGCCGGATCGTCGTTGCCCAGGAAGGCGGCGCCGAAGCCGCCGTCCACGTCGCCGCGGCTGAAGCTGCTCAGCGTCTCATACCCGGTGATCGAGTAGAGCGCCATGCCCGGCAGGCCCCACTTCAGGCGCATGCTGCCGCCGGTGTTGGACAGCGTCTGCTCGTTGATGCCGTCCAGGCTGACCTTGTCGGGGTCGAAGCCGTCCACCAGGTTGTTGCTGCCGGGCTGGATGATGTTGGCGCGGAACAGCCGCGCGCTGCCCGAGAGGTCGCGGTTGTGCAGGTTGAACAGCGCGCTGAAGTCCTTGCTGGGCTCGTACAGCGCCTGCAGCCGCACGGCACGGTCGCGGTAGCCTTCCAGGTCTTGTGTGCCGGTGGTCTTGGTGTTGTGCACCCAGTCGTCACGCTGTTGCGACAGCAGCGACACCCGGGCCGACCAGGCGCCCGACAGCGGCAGGTTGAAGGCGCCTTCCAGGTTCACCGCGTTGTCGCTGCCATAGCCGGCGCTGAAGTAGCCCTCCTGCTTCTGCGAAGGGCGCACCGAATTGAACTTGACCACGCCGGCCGGCGTGTTGCGCCCGAACAAGGTGCCCTGCGGGCCGGCCAGCACCTCGATGCGTTCGAGGTCGAAGGCCGGGAAGCCCTTGAGGATGGGGTTCTCCTGCACCACGTCGTCGTAGATCAGCGAGACCGGCTGCGAGGCATTGAGCCGGAAGTCGGTGTTGCCATAGCCGCGGATGTAAAAGCGCGGAAAGGCGCGGCCGAACGACGACTCGATGTTGAGGCTGGGCACGCGGCCCGACAGCACCCGCACGTCCTGGCCGCTGGAATTCAGCACGTCCAGCGTTTCGCCCGAAATCGTGGATACCGAGCTGGGCACGTCCTTGATGTTCTCGGCCCGCCGCTCGGCGGTGACGGTCACTGATTCGAGCTTGGCGGTTTCCTGCGCCATCGCGGGCAGGGCCAGCAGCAAGGCGGTGGTGAGCGGGGCCAGCGTGAGGCAGGCAGCGGCTGGACGGCGTGTACGGCGCAAGGGATTCCTCCGGAAATGTTTTCCCGAAGTAACCGCAAGGCCCATGCCTGTTGCCGCGCCTCAAAACAGTGTGAAGTGATGTCAGGGTTGCGGCACGCCCTCGCGCCATCGCGGCCAGTGGCGCACGATGTCCTGCACCAGCGCACCGCCCACGATCTGCAGGTTCTGCAGCGCCGGCACGAAGCCGCCGGTGCCGCCGGTGGATGAG
>CAKZXL010000833.1 GCA_937883885.1 uncultured Aquincola sp.
AACACCTGCCGGGCCGTCAGCGGCCAGCCGGCGCGGCGGGCACGCGACACCAGCTGGATGCCCACCACCGAATCACCGCCCAGGTCGAAGAAATCGTCGTGCAGGCCCATCGCGGGCACGCCCAGCAGGTCGCTGGCCATGCGCAGCAGCTCGGCTTCGGCCGGGGTGGCATCGGCCGCAGCTGCCACGGCCTGGCCGGCAGCCACCGGGCCGTCGGGCTCGACCCGGGCCGCGGGCTGGCCGGTTGCGGCACCGGGCGTGGTGCCCACCGTCGCCAGGGCCAGCGGCCGGCCGGCAGCCGTCGGCAGCGCACGCATCGACACCAGCCACTGCGGCTCGTCCAGCGCCAGCGCCTGCACGAAGGCGGCCACGCCTTGCGCGTCGGTCAGGCCCAGGTCGGCGGTGCCGGCGGCGCGGGCCATGCCGCCTTCGCGCCAGTTGTCCCAGTTCAGCGCCAGCACCGGGGGCTGCTGCCCGGCCCGCGACTGGGCGAAGGCGTCCAGCCACAGGTTGGCGGCGGTGTAGGCCGCGCGGCCCGGCAGCGCGACGAAGGAGGTGAGCGACGAGCACAGCACCACGAAGTCCAGCCCGGCCCCGAACACCCGCAGCAGCGCCTGCGTGCCTTCACGCTTGGCTGCCAGCACCTGCGCTGCCTGCGCGGGCGACTGCAGCGCCACCAGGCCGGCGCCAGGCAGGCCGGCGGCATGCACCAGGCCATGCACCGCGCCCCAGCGCGCCCGTGCGGCCTGGTGGGCGGCTGCCAGCGCGGTCTCGTCGGTGACGTCGGCCTGCACCAGCATCAGCTCGGCGCCCAGTGCCTCGATCCCGCGCAGCCGCCGGATCACGGCCGACACCGGGTCGTCGGCCGGATGCTGCTGCAGCCACCGGTCCCAGTCGGCGGGCGGCGCCAAGGCAGAGCGGCTGAACAGCAGCAGCCGCGCCTGCAGCGTGCGCGCCAGGTGCTCGGCCAGCGCCAGGCCCATGTGACCCAGCCCGCCGCTGATGGCATAGACCCCACGCGGGCGCAGCCGCGAAGGCCCGGCCGGCGTGGCCGCTGCGTCCACGCGCGCGGTGCTGCGTTCCCAACGCCGGCCGCTCCGGTAGGCCACCCACGGCGCGCTGCCGGCCACGGCTTCGGCCAGCAGCGCATCGAGCGAGGCCGGGCCGAAGTCCTCCAGGTCGACCACGGTGGTGCGCAGGCCGGGCCACTCGCAGGGCAGCACCTGCAGCCAGCCGATCGGCAACACCTGGTCGGGCTGCAGCGGTTCATCGCCCAGCACCTGGGCGCTGTGCCGGGTGCCCAGCGTGATGCGCAGCAAGCCCTCGGGCGGCTGCTGGGCCAGCCGGTGCAGCAGCGTGGGCACGGGGGCCCAGGCGGACGGCCCGCCCGATGCGGGCGCGTCGTCGGGCGGGGCCAGGATCAGCAGGTGTTCGGGCAGCTGGCCGGCCGCATCGGCCAGCCAGGCCAGGCCCGGGTCGTCGGCGCCGGTCTGCAGCATCGGGGCGCCGGCTTCGGTGTCGGTGGCCCAGGCCCGCGGCTGTGCGCCGTGGGCGGCCAGGCGCTGGCGCAACGGCTCGATCCACCGCGCCGGTCCCAGCAGCAGCCAGCGGCCGGTGGGCCGCGCGGCCGGCGGTGCCGCGGCGCGCACCCAGGCCGGGCGGTACAGCAGCGGCGCTGCCGCCACTGCGCTGTGCGCGACCGATGCATCGGCGCTCTCAGTGGCCGCCGGCGCGGGATCGACCCAGCAGCGTTGCCGCTCGAACGGGTAGCCCGGCAAGGACACGCGGCGCCGCGGCCCGGTGCCCAGCCAGGCCTGCCCGATGTCCACGCCCGCGCACCACAGCTGACCCAGCGCACGCAGCAGCTGGGCCTCGTCGCTGCCGCGGGCCGTGCCCTGCCCGGCCGCCCCGCCCCGCGGCGGCGCCAGCGTGGTGGCGGTGACCAGCTGCGCAGGTGCATCGGCATGGCGCCGGGCCAGCGTGGTGAGCGTGGCACCGGGCCCCACCTCCAGCATCACCACGTCGCCCAGCCCGTACAAGGTGCTCAGCGCCGCGCCGAAGCGCACGCCCTGCAGCAGGTTGGCGCCCCAGTGCGCGGTGCCGACGTCGGCCGCCCCGAACCAGGTGCCGGTGACGCTGGAGACGAAGCGTCGTGCGGGCGGCTGCTGGCCCACGGCCGACACCGCCTGCAGCATCGGCGCCACGGCCGCCGCCATCATGGGCGAGTGGAAGGCGTGCGAGGTATGCAGCCGCGTGGCCTGCAGGCCATGGTCCGCCAGCAGCTGCGCGGCCAGCGCCTCGACCGCGGCGGTGGGGCCGGCCGCCACGCACAGCCCCGGCGCGTTCTCGGCCGCCAGGCTGCAGCCGTGCGCGGCCAGCAGCGGCGCCAGCGCCCCGGCGTCCAGCGGCACCGACAGCATGGCGCCCGGGGGCTGAGCCTGCATCAGCCGTGCGCGTTCGGCCACCAGGGCCAGCGCATCGTCCAGCGTGAACACGCCGGCCAGGCAGGCGGCCACGTATTCGCCCAGGCTGTGGCCGGCCATCGCGGCCGGCTCGATGCCCGCGGCCATCAGCGCCCGAGCCAGCGCATATTCCACGACGAAGAGCGCCGGCTGGGTGATGCCGGTCTGCTGCAGCCGGCTGGCGGCCTGGGCGTCGTCGGGTTCGGCCAGCAGCAGGCTGCGCAGGTCCAGGCCCAGCGGCTGGCGCAGCACCTCGCAGCAGTGGTCCACGGTGCTGCGGAACACGTCGGCCCCCGGACCCTGCCCGGCGTACAGGCCACGTCCCATGCCCGGGTGCTGCGCGCCCTGACCCGGGAACAGGAACACCACGGCCGGGGCCATGCCCGCGCGCCCTTGCAGCACGCCGGCGGCGCCGCCCGGCGTGGCCGGGTCCAGCGCGCGTGCGGCCTCGGCGGTGTCCATCACCACCAGCGCCGCACGCTGCGCAAACGCATGGCGGCCGGTGGCCAGCGTGCAGGCCACGTCGGGCAGCGCCAGCGCCGGCTGCGCGCCGAGCCGGGCCGCCAGCTGCCGTCGCACGGCGGCCAGCGCCGTGGGTGTGCGCGCCGACAGCAGCAGCAGCTGGGCGCCGCCCGCGCCCTGCCCTGCGGGCACCTCGCTGCTCACCGGCGCGGCTGCGGGCGCTGCTTCCAGCACCACATGGGCATTGGTGCCGCCGATGCCGAAGGCGCTGACGGCTGCCCGCCTTGGCCCTGCGCCGGGTGGCCATGGCTGCGTGCGCTGGACGACGCGGAAGGGCGAGCTGTCCAGGGCCAGGGCGGGATTGGCCGTCTCGAAATGCAGGCTGGCCGGCCAGGTGGCCTGCCGCAGCGCCAGCACGGTCTTGATGAGGGCCGCCACGCCGGCCGCCGCGTCCAGGTGGCCGATGTTGGTCTTGACCGAGCCCAGGCCGCAAAAGCCGATGCCGTCGGTGCCCTGGCGGAAGGCCTGGGTCAGCGCCGCCACCTCGATGGGGTCGCCCAGCGGCGTGCCGGTGCCATGCGCCTCCACGTAGCCAATGCTGTCGGGCGACACGCCGGCCACGGCCTGCGCCGCGGTGATCAGGCGCACCTGGCCGTCCAGCCCCGGTGCGGTGTAGCCCACCTTGGCCGCGCCGTCGTTGTTGGCCGCGCTGCCCAGGATCACCGCCTGCACGGTGTCGCCATCGGCCAGCGCATCGGCCAGCCGCTTGAGCACCACCACGCCGGCACCGTCGCCCTTCAAGGTGCCCTGGGCGCGCGCATCGAAGGTGCGGCAATGCCCGTCGGGCGAAAGAATCATGCCCTCTTCGTGGCGGTAGCCCCAGAAGCGCGGCAAGGTGATCGACACGCCGCCGGCCAGCGCCATGTCGCAGGCGCCGGTGAGCAGGTGCTGGCAGGCCAGGTGCACCGCCACCAGCGAGGTGGAACAGGCCGACTGCACCGCCACCGCCACGCCCGAGAGGTTGAGCTTGTAGGCCACGCGCGCGGCCAGGTGGTCGGGCTGGTTGGAATAGTGGGCCTGGAAGGCGCCGACACGCGCCAGCGCCGCCGGGTTGCGGTGCAGCTGCTCGTACAGGTAGTGGCTGCTGCTGGCCCCGGCGAACACGCCCACCGCACCTGGCGCCGCGGCCGGGTCGTAGCCGGCGTCTTCCAGCGCATGCCAGGCCACTTCCAGGAACAGGCGCTGCTGCGGGTCGATGGCCTCGGCCTCGCGCAGGCGGTAGCCGAAGAAGTCGGCGTCGAACTGGTCGAAGCCGTCGAGCACGCCGTGCACCGGCACGAATTCAGGCGCCTGCACGTCGGCCGGGTCGCGGCCCCGGGCCATCAGCTCTTGCAGGTCCAGCCGGCGCAAGCCCTCACGCCCTTCGCACAGCAATTGCCAGAAGGACGGCAGGTCGGGCGCGCCGGGAAAGCAGCCGGCCATGCCGACGATGGCGATCTCGAGCCCGGTCGGCTCGCGCTCGGATGCGCTCATGGAGCCCCCCGGGCCGCGCGCTGGCGCTGGGCCAGGGCGGCCAGCCGCGCTGCATCGGGCCTGGCGG
>CAKZXL010000834.1 GCA_937883885.1 uncultured Aquincola sp.
CGCGCTGGACACCGACGACGTGCGTGCGCTGGCCGAAGCCGGCGCCGAGATCCGCCGCTGGGTGGAAGAAACCCCGTTCCCGGCCGACCTGGAACAGGCCATCGCCGCCGAGTTCGAAAAGCTGACCGCCGGCAACCCCGGCGCTTCGTTCGCGGTGCGCTCGTCGGCCACCGCCGAAGACCTGCCTGACGCGTCTTTCGCCGGCCAGCAGGAAACCTTCCTCAACGTGGTCGGCCTGGCCGAAGTGCTGGCCAAGATGAAGGAGGTGTTCGCCTCCCTCTACAACGACCGCGCCATCAGCTACCGCGTGCACAAGGGCTTTGCCCATGCCGACGTGGCGCTGTCGGCCGGCGTGCAGCGCATGGTGCGCTCCGACCTCGGCGCCGCGGGTGTGATGTTCACCATCGACACCGAGTCGGGCTTCAAGGACGTGGTCTTCATCACCTCCAGCTACGGCCTGGGTGAAACGGTGGTGCAGGGCGCCGTCAACCCCGACGAGTTCTATGTGCACAAGCCGGCGCTCAAGGCCGGCAAGGTGGCCGTCATCCGCCGCAACCTGGGCTCCAAGCTCATCAAGATGACCTTCGCCTCGCCCGAGGAAAAGGCCGCCAGCGGCAAGCTGGTCAAGACCGAGGACACGCCGCCCGAGCAGCGCAACCGCTACTCGCTCAACGACGCCGACGTGACCGAACTGGCCAAGTACGCCCTCATCATCGAGGAGCACTACGGCCGCCCGATGGACATCGAATGGGGCAAGGACGGCGGTGACGGCAAGCTCTACATCCTGCAGGCCCGCCCCGAGACGGTGAAGAGCCAGTCCGAGGGCAAGGTCGAGCAGCGCTACAAGCTCAAGGGCGACACCAGCAAGAACACCGTGCTGGCCGAAGGCCGCGCCATCGGCCAGAAGATCGGTACCGGCCCGGTGCGCCTGGTCAGCTCCATCACCGAGATGGAACGCGTGCAGCCCGGCGACGTGCTGGTCACCGACATGACCGACCCCAACTGGGAGCCGGTGATGAAGCGCGCCAGCGCCATCGTCACCAACCGCGGCGGCCGGACCTGCCATGCGGCCATCATCGCGCGTGAGCTGGGCATCCCGGCGGTGGTGGGCTGCGGCGACGCCACCGAGAAGCTGAGCGACGGTGCCCTGGTCACCGTGGCCTGCTCCGAAGGCGACACCGGCTACATCTACGACGGCCTGCTGGACACCGACGTCTCCGACGTCGAGCCGGTCGACCTGCCGTACTGCCCCATCAAGATCATGATGAACGTGGGCAACCCGCAGCTGGCCTTCAACTTCGCGCAGATGCCCAACTCGGGCGTCGGCCTGGCCCGGCTCGAGTTCATCATCAACAACAACATCGGGGTGCACCCGAAGGCCATCCTCGACTATCCGAACATCGATGCCGACCTGAAGAAGGCCGTGGAGTCGGTGGCCCGCGGCCATGCCAGCCCGCGCGCGTTCTACGTCGACAAGCTGGTCGAGGGCATCGCCACCATCGCCGGCGCCTTCTGGCCCAAGACGGTGATCGTGCGGCTGTCCGACTTCAAGAGCAACGAGTACCGCAAGCTCATCGGCGGCTCGCGCTACGAGCCGGACGAAGAAAACCCGATGCTGGGCTTCCGCGGTGCGTCGCGCTACATCAGCGGCGACTTCAGCGATGCCTTCGCGATGGAGTGCGAAGCGCTCAAGCGCGTGCGCAACGACATGGGCCTGACCAACGTCGAGATCATGGTGCCCTTCGTGCGCACGCTGACGCAGGCGCGCAAGGTCAACGAGATGCTGGCCGAGCACGGCCTGCAGCGCGGCCAGGACGGCCTGCGCCTGATCATGATGTGCGAGGTGCCCAGCAACGCCATCCTGGCCGAGCAGTTCCTCGAGTACTTCGACGGCATGTCCATCGGCTCCAACGACCTGACCCAGCTCACGCTGGGCCTGGACCGCGATTCGGGCCTGGAGCAGCTGGCCGGCGACTTCGACGAGCGTGATCCGGCGGTCAAGGCCATGATCTCGCGTGCCATCGCCGCCTGCCGCGCCACCGGCAAGTACGTCGGCATCTGCGGCCAGGGCCCCAGCGATCACCCCGACTTTGCCGACTGGCTGGCCCAGGAAGGCATCGTCTCGATCTCGCTGAACCCCGACACCGTGATCGAGACCTGGCAGCGCCTGGGCGCCGTCAAGTAAGGCCGGCGGCACGCGCCCCTTGCGGTCCGGCGGTTGCAGGCGGAGCCAGGGGGCGCGGTCTTGAAAAGCACGCCGCACAGCCTCGACGCAGGCGCCTTCGAGCGGCGCCTGCACCGGCGCTACGGTCTGTTTGCGCTGGGCGTGCTGGTGTTCGTCGCGCTGTTGGCCTGGGCCGAGCGCTCGGGCTTTTCGCGCGCCTGGATCGGCACCATGTTCCTGGTGGCCACGGTGGCGGTGTACGCCACCATCGGCCTGTCGTGCCGCACCACCGACGAGGCCGAGTACTACGTGGCCGGCCGGCGCGTGCCGGCCTTCTACAACGGCATGGCCACCGCCGCCGACTGGATGAGCGCCGCCTCCTTCCTGGGCATGGCGGGCGTGCTCTACCTGCAGGGCTTCGGCGGCCTGGCCTACCTGCTGGGCTGGACCGGGGGCTTCTGCCTGGTGGCGCTGCTGCTGGCGCCGTACCTGCGCCGCTTCGGCCAGTTCACCATCCCCGACTTCATCGGCGAGCGCTACGGCGCGCTGCCGCGCTTCATCGCCGTGGTGGCGGTGCTGCTGGTGTCCTTCGTCTACGTGGTGGTGCAGATCTATGGCGTGGGCCTGATCACCTCGCACCTCACCGGCTTCAGCTTCGAGGTGGGCATCTTCGTCGGCCTGGGCGGGGTGCTGGTGTGTTCCTTCCTGGGCGGCATGCGGGCCGTCACCTGGACGCAGGTGGCGCAGTACATCGTGCTGCTGATCGCCTTTTTGCTGCCGCTGACCTGGCTGTCCATCAAGCAGAACGGCAGCTGGCTGCCGCAGCTGACCTATTCGCAGCAGCTGCAGCAGGTCACGCGCATGGAAGAGCACCTGCGCAACGACGCGGCCGAGCAGCGCGCCCAGGCCGCGCTGGAGCGGCGCGCCACCAGCGCGCAGCAGAAGCTGGCCGACGTGCCGGCCGCGATGAAGGAAGACGCCAAGCGCCAGGCCGAGCGCATCCAGGCGCTGAAGGCCGAAGACGCGCCGCTGCGCCGCATCCAGCAGGCCGAACGCCAGCTGGCGATGGCGCCACGCAACGAAACCGATGCCCGCGCCGCCTACGAGCGCGAGCGCGACGACTCGGCCCGCCAGGCGCTGCCGCTGGGCGGCATGGCGCCGCAGGCCGAGCCTTATGCCTCCACCCAGCC
>CAKZXL010000835.1 GCA_937883885.1 uncultured Aquincola sp.
CCGAAAAGGTGTGGGCCACCGCGGTGGAGCAGGTCACCAGCGGCAAGCTGGCCGCGGCCCTGGGTGCCAGCCTGCGGCGCGACCTCATCGGCTTTGCCATCGGCAGCTCGGCCGGCCTGTTGTTCGGCGCGCTGCTGGGCGCTTCGCGTCTGGCCGACCGGCTGCTGGGCCCCAGCTTCCACACGCTCAAGCAGATCTCGCTGTTTGCGTGGATTCCGCTGCTGTCGGTGTGGTTCGGCCTGGGCGATGCGGCCAAGGTGGCCTTCCTGTCGCTGGCGGCCTTCTTTCCGGTGGTGCTCAACACCTACGAAGGCATCCGCAGCGTGCCGGCCGACCTGCTGGAGGTGGCCCGCGTGCTGCGCTTGTCGCGCTGGCAGACCTGGCGCTACCTGATCCTGCCTTCGGCCTCGCCGTCCATCTTCGCGGGCGTGCATCTGGCGCTGATCTATGCCTGGCTGGCCACGCTGGGCGCCGAGTACCTGCTGGTCTCGGGCCAGGGCATCGGCAACACCATGATCGACGGCCGCGAGCACTTCTGGATGGACCTGGTCCTGTTCGGCGTCATCGTCGTCGGCCTGGTGGGCTTCGCCCTCAACTGGATCGCCAGCCGCATCGAAGCACGTGCGCTGGCGTGGCGTGGCCGCTCGGTCGCGCAGTTCTGACTCAACCCAAGGAGGCCCCATGGCCCACGCAGGCACGCTGCACATCGGCAACCTGAGCAAGCAGTTCGAGGTCAAGGGCCAGGCCCTGCCGGTGCTCCAGAACATCACGCTCACCGTCAACCCGGGTGAGTTCGTCAGCATCGTCGGCAGCAGCGGCTGCGGCAAGAGCACGCTGCTGCGGCTGATCGTCGGCCTGGAAGCCGACTACCAGGGCGAGGTGCTGCTGGACGGCCAGCGCATCGTGGGCACCAGCCTCGACCGCGGCATCGTGTTCCAGGAGCACCGGCTGTTCCCGTGGCTCAACGTGGAACAGAGCATCGCGCTGGGCCTGCTGAACGCCGAGCAGCCCGAGGCCGACAAGCAACGCTCGGTGCGCGAGCACATCGCGCTGGTGGGGCTGACGGGTTTCGAGAAGGCGTACCCGCACCAGCTCAGCGGCGGCATGTCGCAGCGGGTGGCCATTGCGCGGGCGCTGGTCAGCCGGCCCGAGGTGCTGCTGCTCGACGAGCCCTTCGGCGCGCTCGACGCCATCACCCGCGCACACCTGCAGCAGGAGCTGCACCGCATCTGGCTGGCCGAGGGCATCACCATGATCCTGGTCACCCACGACGTGGAAGAGGCGGTGTACCTGGGCCAGCAGGTGGTGGTGATGGAGCCGCGCCCCGGCCGCATCCGCGCCACCGTGCCGGTGCCGCTGAGCTACCCGCGCGACCGCTTGAGCGCCGGCTTCCTCGAGGCCAAGGAGGCCGTGCTGGCCGCCTTTGGCGCGACGCACTGACACCGCACCTGTCTGGACAAGCAAGGAGGGAACGATGACCGACCGCAAGCTGCGCCTCGGCGCCTTCATCATGGCCACCGGCCACCACATCGCGGCCTGGCGCCACCCGGGCTCGCAGGCCGATGCCGGCATCAACATCGACCACTACGTGCAGCTGGCGCAAACCGCCGAGCGTGGCCTGTTCGACCAGGTGTTCGTGGCCGACAGCCCCGGCCAGCGCCACCGCGGCGACGAGGACTCGCTCAGTCGCCAGGGCCGTGTGTCGTACTTCGAGCCGGTGACGCTGTGGGCCGCGCTGTCGCAGGTGACCCAGCACATCGGCTTCGTGGCCACGGCCAGCACCACCTATGAAGACCCCTACCTGCTGGCGCGCAAGTTCGCTTCGCTCGACCACATCAGCAAGGGCCGGGCGGCCTGGAACGTGGTGACCACCAGCGCCGACAACGTGCACGGCAACTTCGGCCTGGCGGCCCACGCCGACCCCGCCGCGCGTTATGCGCGGGCGCATGAGTTCGTGGAGGTGGTCAAGGGCCTGTGGGACAGCTTCGAGGACGACGCCTTCCTGCGCGACAAGGCCAGCGGCGTGTACTTCGATCCGCGCAAGCTGCATGCACTGAACCACGTGGGGCCGCACTTCAAGGTGGAAGGGCCGCTCAACATCGAGCGACCGCCGCAGGGCCATCCGGTGATCGTGCAGGCCGGCTCGTCGGAAGACGGCAAGGAGCTGGCCGCGGCCACCGCCGAAGCCATCTTCACCGCCTGGACCAGCCGCGAAGAGGCGCAGGCTTTCTACGCCGACGTCAAGGGCCGCATGGCCAAGTACGGCCGCCGGCCCGAGCAGCTGCTGGTGCTGCCCGGCATCTCGCCGGTGATCGGCCGCACCGAAGAAGAAGCGCAGGCCAAATGGGCCGAGCTGCAGGCGCTGATCCATCCTTCGGTGGGCTTGAACGTGCTGCAGCCCTTCTGGCCCCACGACGACCTGAGCCGCTGGGACTTGGACGCGCCGCCGCCTTACTACCCCGAGCCGCCCAAGGGCGTGAACAGCCGGGCGCACGTGGTCATCCAGCTGGCGCGGCGCGAGCGCTTCACCGTGCGCCAGCTCTACGAATACCTGGCCGGCGCCCGCGGCCACTGGGTGGTGGTGGGCACGCCCGCGCAGATCGCCGACCAGATGCAGGACTGGTTCGAGCATGGCGCGGCCGACGGCTTCAACGTGATGCCGCCGGTGCTGCCGCAGTCGCTGAACGAGTTCGTGGACCTGGTGGTGCCCGAGCTGCAGCGGCGCGGCCTGTTCCGCACTGCCTACGAAGGTCGCACCCTGCGCGAGAACCTGGGCCTGGAACGGCCGGTCAGCCGTTATGCCAACCCGGCCGCACAAGCGGCCTGACCTGAGGAGAACCCATGAGTGCAGTGATCGATCAAGTGAGCCTGGACATCGTGCCGGTGGCCGGCCGCATCGGCGCCGAGGTGCGCGGCCTGCGGCTGTCGGGCCAGCTGGCGCCCGAAACCTTCCAGGCGCTGCAGCAGGCGCTGTTTCGCCACAAGGTGCTGTTCGTGCGCGGCCAGCAACACCTGGACGATGCCGGCCAGGAAGCCTTCGCCCGCCTGTGGGGCGAGCTGGTGGAGCATCCCACCGTGCCCTCCAAGGACGGCACGCGGCTGCTGGAGCTGGACTCGCGCCATGGCGGCCGTGCCAACTCGTGGCACACCGACGTGACCTTCGAGGTGGACTATCCGCAGGTCAGCATCCTGCGGGCGGTGGTCATCCCGCCGTATGGCGGCGATACCGTGTGGGCCAATACCGCGCTGGCTTATGACGAGCTGCCGGCCTCGCTCAAGACCCTGGCCGACCAGCTGTGGGCGGTGCACAGCAACCATTACGACTATGCCGCCACCCGCATCGAGCCCGATGCCCATGGCGCCCGCAAGTACCAGGAGGTGTTCACTCGCCGGCTGATCGAGGCCGAGCATCCGCTGGTGCGTGTGCACCCGATCACCGGTGAACGCACGCTGGTCTCCGGCCACTTCATCCAGCGCTTCATCGGCTACAACACGCAGGACAGCGACCTGCTGTTCCAGCTGTTCCAGAACCACATCACGCGGCTGGAGAACACCGTGCGCTGGCGCTGGCAGGTGGGCGACGTGGCCCTGTGGGACAACCGCGCCACCCAGCACTACGCCACCAACGACTACGGCGACCAGCACCGCGTGGTGCGCCGCGTGACGGTGGCCGGCGACGTGCCGGTCTCGGTGGACGGCCAGCGCAGCCGGGTGCGCAGCCCAGCCGCTCAATGAGCCGGCGACTCGATCCCGCCGCCACGCGCCGCCAGCTGCTGGGCTTGAGCCTGGGCCTGGCGGCCGCGCTGCCGCTCGCCGCACGGGCCGCCGGGCCTGCCGACAAGCTGCGCATCGGCTTCCAGAAGTCGTCGACGCTGATGATCTTTTTGAAGTCGCGCGGCACGCTGGAAAAGGCGCTGGCGCCGCTGAACGTGGCGGTGTCGTGGCACGAGTTCACCTCGGGCCTGCCGCTGCTGGAGGCACTCAACATCGGCGCCATCGACCTCAGCGCCGATGTGGCCGATGCCGTGCCGCCCTTTGCGCTGGCGGCCGGTGCCAAGCTCACTTACGTGGCCATCGAAACCCCATCGCCGCAGGCGCAGGCCATCGTGGTGCGCAACAACTCGCCCGTCACCAGCGTGGCCCAGCTCAAGGGCCAGAAGGTGGCTTTCGCCAAAGGCGCGGGGGCGCACTTCCTGCTGCTGGAAGCGCTGGCCGCGCAGGGCCTGAGCGTGCGCGATATCGAGCCGGCCTATCTGAGCCCGGCCGATGGCCGCGCAGCGTTCGAAGGCGGCAACGTGGCAGCCTGGGTGATCTGGGACCCGTTCCTGGCGGCGGTGCAGCGCCAGGCCGGCGCCCGCATCCTGGTCGATGGCACGCGGCTGTCGGCCTACCGGCGCTTCTACCTCGCTGCCACGGCTTACACACAGCGCCGCAGCGATGTGCTGGCCACGGTGTATGCCGAGCTGCAGCGGGCCGGCGAGTGGATCAAGCAGAACCCGGGGCCGGCCGCCGAATGGCATGCGCCGGTGATCGGCCTGGACGCGGCCACCGTGGAGGCCGCCAACCTGCGCCGCAGCTACCGCGTGCAGCCGGTGGATGGCGAGGCGCTGGCCGAGCAGCAGCGCATCGCCGATGCCTTCGTGCAGGCGCAGATCCTGCCGCGCAAGCTGCAGATCGCCGAGTCGCCGGTGTGGCGGCCTGCCTGATCGACCGATGCGCTGGCTGGGCCCGCAAAAGCCCGTCTGGCGCCGGAGTAGACTGCACAGAATCCTGTCATCTACCCCGCCAAGGAGCCGGCCATGGGTTTTTCAGCCAGCGATGTGGTGCCATTCACCCAGGCGCGCGCCAACCTGTCCGAGCTGGCCGACCAGGCCAAGGCCGGCGCCGAGAAGATCATCACCAAGAACGGCGAGAGCTACGTCGCCCTGATCGACGCGGACCGGCTGGACTACTACCACCGCCTGGAGCGCGAGCGCATCCACCTGCTGCTGATCGATGACGCCAGGCGCGGCCTGGCCGACATCGAGGCTGGCCGCACCGTGGAGGCCGATGCCGCCATCGCCCAGCTTCAGCAGCGCCGCGCCGCAGTGGCAAAGACCGCAGGCAAGACCGCCAAGAAGCGTGGCTGAGGATAGGTACCGGGTCGAGCTGACCGCGAGCTTCCTGGAGCGGCTGAACGCCATCGAGGCGTTCCTGACGGAAGCCGACGCGGCCTTTGCCTTCGACGACCTGCTGGCCGAACTGCGCGCCACGGTCTTCCCCAACCTGGCCCGTTTCCCCCGCATCGGCCGGCGCTGCCTGGACAACCCGCCGCAATCGGCCGAAGCTCTGGCCCAGCTCGCAGCGCTGCCGGCCGGCGCTGCCAGCGCCTTGCGCGAGTACCTGCATGGCGACTACCTGATGCTCTACACGGCCATGGACGCCACTGCGACGGTTTATTTGCTGTCCATCCGCCACCACCGACAACTGTCTTTCGACTTTGCGCGCTTCTGGCCCGGTGCTGGAATGCCGCCCTCCGAGTGAACGCCCTGCAAATCGAACAGGCCCTTGTTCAAGGCCATCGTGGCGCGGTCTCGAACCGCCTGATCGATCAATCGATGCGCGTGTAGCGCAGCTCCAGCTGGTTGTTGGCCCAGTGCGGGGTGCTGATGTTCTCGCGCACTGCCCAGGGCGTGACCTGGTGGTGCAGCGGGATCAGGGCCACGTCGTCCTGCGCCAGCTTCAGCGCCTGCCGCAGGGTGTCCGTGCGGCGCTGCGGGTCGGCCTCGGTCTTCAGCTTGTCGATCAGCGTGTCCAGCGCCGGGTTGCTGTAGCGGC
>CAKZXL010000836.1 GCA_937883885.1 uncultured Aquincola sp.
CCGGCACGGTGGACATGCTCAAGCAGGTGGTGGTGTTCAACGGCAACGTGGTCATCACCCAGGGCTCCATCACCATCCGGGCCGAGCGCGCCGAGATCCGCGAAGGCGCCGACGGCTTCCGCTCGGCCGTAGCGGTGGGCAGCGGCGGCCAGCAGGCCAGCTTCCGCCAGAAGCGCGAAGGCCTGGACGAATACATCCAGGGCACGGCCGACCGCATCGAGTACGAAGGCCGTGGCGACGTGGTGCGCTTCGTCGGCAAGGCCCAGGTGCAGCGGCTGCGCGGCAGCGTGGCGGCCGACCAGATCAGCGGCGAGCGCATCACCTACGACAGCACCACCGAAGTGTTCAGCGTGGCCGGCAGCACCGCGCCCGCCCCGGCCGCCGGCGCCGCCAGCGGCCCCGGCAATGGCCGCGTGCGGGTGATCCTGACACCACGCGAAGGCTCGGCCGCGGCCGAAGCGCCGGCCGAGCCCGCCTCCGGAGCCTCGCGGTGAGCGGCGGCGCCCTGCCCACCGCGGCACCGGCCGCCGCCGGCAGCCGCCTGGAAGCCAGCCGGCTGGCCAAGCGCTACGGCACCCGCACCGTGGTCAAGGACGTGCACCTGGCCGTGGGCGCCGGTGAGGTGGTGGGCCTGCTGGGCCCCAACGGCGCCGGCAAGACCACCACCTTCTACATGGTGGTGGGCCTGGTGCGCGCCGATGCCGGCGAGATCCGCATCGACGGCGCCGAAGTGCAGCACAAGCCCATCCACCAGCGTTCGCGCATGGGGCTGTCGTACCTGCCGCAGGAAGCGTCGATCTTCCGCAAGCTGACCGTGGAAGAAAACATCCGCGCGGTGCTGGAACTGCAGCGCGGCCCCGACGGCCGCGCGCTGCCGGGCCAGGAGATCGACCGCCTGCTCGAAGGCCTGCTGGCCGAATTGAGCATCGAGAAGCTGCGCGCCAGCCCGGCGCCATCGCTGTCGGGCGGCGAGCGGCGGCGGGTGGAAATCGCCCGCGCGCTGGCCACGCAGCCACGCTTCATCCTGCTGGACGAGCCGTTCGCTGGCGTCGACCCGATCGCGGTGATCGAGATCCAGCGGATCATCGGATTCTTGAAGGCACGCGGCATCGGCGTGCTGATCACCGACCACAACGTGCGCGAGACGCTGGGCATCTGCGACCGCGCTTACATCATCAGCGAAGGGCGTGTGCTGGCCGAAGGCACGCCCAACGAGATCGTCGACAACACGGACGTGCGCAAGGTCTACCTTGGCGAGCACTTCCGCATGTGATGGTTCAACCCGGTTGATGTCATGAAACCCTCGCTGCAAATCCGCCTCTCGCAGCACCTGGCCCTGACGCCACAGCTGCAGCAGTCCATCCGGCTGCTGCAGCTGTCCACGCTGGAACTGCACCAGGAAGTCGAGCAGATGCTCGAGCAGAACCCCTTCCTGGAAACCGAGGAAGAGCATGTGCCGGCCTTCGAGCAGTCGCTCGAGCGGCCCGCCGCCAGCAGCAGCGCCGACGACGGCGACTACACCGGCAGCAGCAGCACCGAAACCGGCGCCGCCGCCGACGGTGACGGCGCCGAGGCCCCCGGCGTCGACAGCGCCGACTTCGGCACGACCGAACGCGACGACTGGGAAAACGGCACCGAGCGCGACGACTTCGACGGCATCCGCGAAACGCCTTCGGCCAGCAGCAGCAGCAACAACGACAGCGACGACTTCGAGCCGCAGGAGCGCGGTGGCGGCGGCATCTCGCTGCAGGAGCACCTGCGCGCGCAGATGGCCGGCATGCGGCTGGAGCCGGCCGACGCGGCCGCGCTGCATGTGCTCATCGAATCGCTGAACGAAGACGGATACCTGGCCGACCCGCTGTCCGAGATCGCGGCCCAGCTGGCCGGCGATGCCGACCTGGAGCAGCAGGAAGAGCTGCTGGAGCGCCTGCAGTGCGCGCTCAAGTGGCTGCAAAGCCTGGAGCCGCTGGGCGTGGGCGCGCGCGACCTGCCCGAATGCCTGGTGCTGCAGC
>CAKZXL010000837.1 GCA_937883885.1 uncultured Aquincola sp.
AGCGGCGGCGCACCGAAGCGCCAGCCCGGCCGCGGATCGAAGCGGCGGATGCGGGCACAGGCCGCTTCCACCTCGGCCAGCGCAAAGCCCAGCCGGTGGGCCAGCGTCTCGCAATCGCGCGTGCCCAGCAGGCGCAGTTGCTCACCGATGATGCGGCGGGCCAGCGCCCGCTGGTGCGCATCCTCGATCTCGCCGGTCTGCAGCAGCAGGCACTCCTGCACCGTGCGGGCGCCCACGCCAGCCGGGTCCAGCGACTGCACGCGGCGCACGGCGATGCGCACTTCCTCGTCGGTGGCGGGCGGGTCCAGCGCATCGTCGGCCGTCAGCTCGAAGGGGTCGGCACGCAGGTAGCCGTCGTCGTCCAGCAGCTCGACCACGGCCTTGGCCAGGGCCATGTCGCGCTCACCCAGCGGCAGCAGGTTGAGCTGGCCGTGCAGGTGGGTGTTCAGGCCCGTGCTGCTGGCCAGCAATTCGGTGGCCGACACCTCGCCGCCATCGCCCTTGGGCGCGCTGGGCAGGGCTTCGTTCCAGGTGCCGGCATCGGGCGGCGGCTCGCTGCTGCCCAGCTCGTCGGCCGCTTCATAGTCGGTGGCGTTGCCATCGGGCAGGCTGCCTTCTTCACGCGGGGCGGTGGCGCTGCCGGGCTCGGCCAGCGGGTTGACCAGTGCGGTCAAGCCGGGCGGCAGGGGCGCTTCTTCGCCCTCGTCACCTTCCAGGAAGGGGTTGCGGCCCAGCGTTTCGGCCAGGGTTTGCGCAAAGTCCAGCGAAGACATCTGCAGCAGCCGTACCGCATGCTGCAGGCGGGGCGACAAAGCCTGGTTCTGCTGGTGGATGACACGAAGACTGCTGGCAGGCATGGGGGTTTGAACTCCTCTTGGCAACCCACCCGTTCCGCACCTTTCGTGCCGGGGGCGCGCAAGGCGCCCGTTCCCTCTGTGCGGCGCTCCAGCCCTCCGTAATCAGGCACCGGAATTGCCGGAAAGCGGCCCCGAATTGCCGCAAGCGCGGTGGCCGTAGCGAGGGCCGTTACCGCCTACCGCGGGGCTTGCGGTCGGGCCCGCAGCCGGGTGATGGTGGCGGCCAGCTGGTCGATGCCCAGCGGCTTGGTCAACACCGCATCGAAGCCCGCGTCCACCACCTCGCGCGTGGCCATCGACGTGAAGCCGGTGTAGGCGATGGCCACGGGCTGGTCGACCTCGCGGTCGGCCCGCATGGCCTTGACCAGTTCCACGCCCGACATGCCGGGCATGCGCAGGTCTGACACCAGCACGTCGAAATGCCCCTGGCGCAAGCGCTGCAGCGCGGTGTGGCCGTTGTCGGCGGTGTCCACCTCGGCGCCGATCATCTCCAGCAAGGCCGCCAGCGGCATCAGCGCATCCACGCAGTCATCCACCAGCAGCACATGCGCGCCCTGCAGTCCGCCCATCGCTTGGGTCGGCGCGTCGGCCTGCGTCATTCCGTTCTCCCTGACCTGCCTCTTGCGGGGCGGTGCTGCCAGGCATGGCCTGCAGCAGTACCTGCACCCGGGGGCGCGCACGGCTTGCCGTGGGCGCCTCATCGTCCATCAACCGCGCCCACGCGGCCGTGGCATCACCGAAGAGCAAGTCTTCGCCACCACCCACGCTGCGTGCTTCGCAAGGGACCACGTCGATCTCCTGTTGCATGGGTCCGGCGCGGCAAACAGCGTGCCGGCTCTGGGCATGGGGACGGACCGGGCAGCAGATCAGCGTGCAGGCGTGCCGGGCTTGTCGTTGGCCGCGGTGACCATCGGGTCGACAATGGCATTGCCCAGCGACTCCAGCACGTTGTCGTCGTCGTTCACCTGCACGCCGGGGCGGCGCACGCCGGTGCTGTCGGGGTACTCCTGGCCGCCGCCAGTGCCGGCGTCTTCACGCTGGCGCCAATCGCCGTCGGTGGGCTGCGGCTTGGTGGCGGGGCCGACGTCGGGTGCCACGTCCGGCGAGGTGGTGGCCTCGGCCACGCCGGCATCGATGGTGCTGGCCTGGCCGCCCACGTCGCCCGCGCCTTGCGGACGGTGGCGCGCATCGGGCGTGGCCAGCGGACGGTCCTGGGTGTTGGTGGGGGCTGTCAGGCTCATCGTGTTCTCCTTGTGTCGAACAACGATGCTGCGCCTGCGCAGCGCCTGTGGCTGCGGGGCGCCGTCGCAACAGGGCGTGCGGGCTGTCCTACAGCCCGCAGCGGGCCTGCTTCAACGCACCGTGGCGGCGGGGGTTTCGCCGGCCAGCGCCTGCAGCAGGTTGCTGGTGGCCAGCACGGCCATGGCATGCCGCGTCTCGTGCGTGGCCGAGCCGATGTGCGGCAAGGGCGTCACACGCGGGTGGGGGCGCAGCGGTGAATCCAGCGGCAGCGGTTCGGTGGCAAACACGTCCAGCCCGGCGGCCCGCAGGTGCCCGCTGTCCAGCGCGGCCAGCAGCGCCGCTTCGTCCACCACGCCGCCGCGCGAGCCGTTGACCAGCATCGCGCCGGGCTTCATGGCCGCGAAGCGCTCGGCGTTCATCAGGCCACGGGTCTCGTCGGTCAATGGCACCGTCAGCGCCACGATGTCGGCCTGGGCCAGCAGCTCTGGCAGGCTCACCTGGCGGGCATGGCCGGCCAGCGCCGGCAGCTCCTGGTCCACGTTCACCGCCGACCGGTTGTGGAACAGCACCGGCATGCCGAAGCCCAGCGCCGCCCGCCGCGCCAGCGCTTGGCCGATGCGGCCGAAGCCCACGATGCCCAGCGTCTTGCCGTGCACGTCCCAGCCGAACATCTGTTCGTCGATGTTCTTGTGCCAGCGCCCTTCACGCACCAGCGCGGCCAGCTCCACCAGCCGGCGGCTGGTGGCCATGACCAGCGCGAACAAGGTGTCGGCGGTGGTCTCGGTCAGCACGCCGGGGGTGTGGCACAGCATCACGCCGCGTTCACGCAGCGCCGGCAGCTCGTAGTTGTCGATGCCCACCGAGATGCTGGAAATCACCCGCAGTGCCGGCGCCTGCGCCAGCAGCGGTGCATCGATGCGGTAGCTGGAGCCGATCAGGCCCTGGGCGTGCGGCAGCGCCTCGAAGAAGGCGTCGCGCTGCTCGGCCACGCGGGGGTTGGCCACCGTCACTTCATGTTCGGCCTGCAGCCGTGCCAGCTGGTCGGGCGGCAGTTCGCGGAACACCAGCACCTGCTGGCGGGGCATGGTCACAGGCCACTCTCCTGCAGTTGGGCCTGCGTGGGCAGGCCTTCGGTATCGCCCAGCACCTGCACCGCGCGGGCGCCGATCCAGGCGCCGCGGCGCACGGCATCGGGCAGGCTGCGGCCGGCCAGCAGCGCGCTGATCACGCCCACCGCAAAGCCATCGCCCGCGCCCACCGTGTCCACCACTTCGGCCACCGGAAAGCCCGGCACATGGCCGCTGGCCGCATCGCTGCTGAAGTAGGCGCCATCGGGGCCCAGCTTCACCACC
>CAKZXL010000838.1 GCA_937883885.1 uncultured Aquincola sp.
AAACGCGGCGGGGGATTGCGGCCCCAAGTTTTGACGCTATACTCGTGGTCTTGGCCAAGTAGCTCAGTTGGTAGAGCAGCGGATTGAAAATCCGCGTGTCGGTGGTTCGATTCCGCCCTTGGCCACCAGAATTAAGTCAGTCGTGACTGGCACTTACGCGAAGCCCCCGACAGCGAAAGCTGATCGGGGGCTTCTACATTCTGGGCTTGGGTTCTACAAAGCTGACCTTTGAGCTTCGACCTACTGCCCCATGAACGCCTCGTCAGATACGCCGCCCGGCTCGCTTCTTCAGTTCGACTTCTGCGTTCCGGAGAGTCAACGACTTGCCGATCTGTACGGCATGGCGCAGGACGTGGAGCAGGCCATCAGCTTTTGCGATCTGCACATCGAGATCGACCCCACGGAAGCGGGGATCTCCTCGGAGGAGCGGCTACGCCGAGAACACACGAGGCAGGCACTTTGCAAGGCCGGTTTGGTCGCCTACGCGCGTGCCTTCAGTGGTGCTGTTCGGCCTGGACTTGACAAGGCCTTCGTTGCGCGGCTGTCTCCGAATGCGCAGTCGCTGCACTCGACCGTGAAGGCGCTGCGGGATAAGTGGGTGGCTCACGCGGTCAACGACTTCGAGGACGTGCAAGTGCGGATAGACGCGACCGTGACGGCCAACGGTACCGTTGAGGTCCGCGGCGTCTCTCTAGCAAGCAGGGCCATCGGCGGTTTCGTGATGGCGTGGATGATGCAATTCCGCGGTCTCTGCCGCGAGGTGCTTGCGCTGATCGAGTCCGATGTGTCTTCGGAGAACGCTCGCTTGACTGCTATTGCGCGGGAGCTGCCGCCAGCGACCCTGGCCGGATTCCAGCGCGTTGATGGCGTTCCTATGCAGACGCCCACGCGGCTGGATCCGACCCGGGCGCGGTCAAGGTTCAAGGCAAGTTGACGCACCCGCTTGGGTTGCTTCGAATCGTCATCGAGGCGGCTTGACCGAGGCCCCTTTCGCTCGCGAAATGCTTTGCCGTGCCCCGGTGCTTATGGCCCAGCAGCGATGAGCACCCCATAGGTCTTTCGTCTCCATTGCGTGCTTGGCTCGCATGCCTGAGCCTAATGCGACACGCGAGTCGTATTGTGCTGTCCGCCAAAGATGTCTCCAATCACTTCGCTAAAACATCCTGTAATCGTCCCCAAAGAGGACGCAATTGCCTACGGATAGCCTTTGACTTCATCTGTTCCGCCGCTGCGTAGCCGTACCGCAGGAAGTTGCGCTTACCGAGGTGGGAATAGCGCGAGAAGATCTTGCGCAGGTAAAGCGGCTGTTCGGCTGCTCCCATGATCCGCCTAGTCTTGTTTCTGCTGCGCATCGTCTGCTTTGCTAGACTAACCCCGCCCCTCATTCGGCTTGAGAACTTGGCAAATGCAGCTGAGCGAATGAGGATCTGTTCGCCGTCAAACAAGAATCCTAAGTACTGAAGTGATCTCTTGGTGGTTTGCCTATTCCCCACTCTGCTGAACACACAGATGTCGGTCTTGCTCGGATTGGCGCTCAGTTTCAATTTGCTAAGTTCGTTTATGCAGAACGTATTGGCTGCATCAGCCGAAGCTTGCGGCACAATGAAGAGGATGTCATCGCAATAGCGCATGTATCGACCTCCATGGCGCTTGGCAAAGGCGTTGGCGGCCGCGTCGAATTCAATCATGTAGAGATTGGAAAGTAGGGCGCTAATTGCGGTGCCTTGCGGAATGCCATATTTTTGCATATTGACACTCACTAGGCCTAATTTTCGAACGCGTGACCTGAAATCCGCGGGGCTACAGAGCCGATGCTTTCCGCCACTGCGGGGGGTGTGCACAGACACACCGAGCGCCGCAAACGCTTTATCTCGGTCAACGAACGAGAATTTTGTTATCGCCTTGAAGACGGCATAGTGATCACACGGAAGGTTGCTAGCGCCAAGAAGACGTAACCAGCGCTGCTTGAGTTGCGCGTGGTCGATCGTGTCGAAAAACTTGGTTACGTCTAGGGCCACAGCTGCGCAGTCTCCCTGAGCCCTGATTTCGTCAAATGCGGCCTTTGCGAAGTCGACGTTGTTTTTGCCCAGCGATCGGAACGCAAGCACACAGTCGGTTAAGCCCTGGGCGGCCAGCTGCTTTTCATAGAGTTGGCCAAGCATCTCTGCGTAGAAGCTGAAGACAAGCGAGTCGCCATGAGCTGCATACGAAATCTCGCGAATCTTTTTATGCCAATCTAGGTTGCCCGTGGACTTATTGTGCTTTATCTTTGCACTGTGTACCTTGAATTGGATCAATGGCCAAAACGAGTGCGCGGCTACGGCACTTGGATTATTGACGAGGGCAGTGGCCTTCTTTAGGCTAAGCGGCTCATCGAAGTGCAGGTAGCGGCGCTGCCGAAACCAGGGGGGTGTGTCCAGCATTCGCGAGAAGGCTTGATAGCAAAACCGGAGAGGGATAAGACCGTGGCAATCTATACCACCCTCTCCGGCTTAACCGAGTGACAACACATCACCATCTTGCGACACAAGGTCGCGTAGCCACGCGTGTTAGCAATGTCGTACAGTTACCTGGAGACAACCATGAGGCTGCAATTCCAAGTGCAGTGGTCAAGCTGGGCCGGCTGCGCCGGGTGGCTTGACGTCCTGTGACATACCCTCGGCACCGAAATTGCCAAGGCGCGGCAAGCGTAACACATTGACACGTCATCGCAACTGATGGCGATACGAGATCGGCATAGCGCCGCAACCGTCAGCGCTATTGAGCCTCCCAAGTCTCTGGCGCTGGACGCCAACGTCAATCTGGGCTTTGCGATCCAATCGACCGCGGCGCCCGCGTATGTCGAGCTTCACAGGGTGTCTATCGGCTAGACGCTGAGACCGTGCCGGATGGAAATCCACACAGAGATGGGGCTGTGCGTATTCCTGAGGTCGTGGGCGTGTCAATGCCTCCACATACTGGCATAAGCGGCTGAAGGCGGCATCGCTCTCACGCCGTCCTTGCAGTCCTCGAAGGCTGGCGGTCCACGGAGCCTCTTACGAGGAGAGCAGCCGCATGGGCACTCCGGCTATGGACAACCGCCCTGAAGCACAGCAACCGTCCGGTGTCTGGTGACGGAACGAGGGGCGCGAGGCGTGGGTGTGCTGACCTTGGAGGCATGAACACATAGACGTTGCGGATGTTGTCTAGGCAAGTCATACACGGGTACTTCCAACCGCCTAAAGTCTCGTGCTATACTCACGTTCCTGAAATGCCCAGGTGGCGGAATTGGTAGACGCACTAGTTTCAGGTACTAGCGGGTAACTCCGTGGAGGTTCGAGTCCTCTCCTGGGCACCAAATTTCAAGAAAATTTTCCGCTCCCGCGACGTACTTCGCAGCCTTTCCGCCTGACGTGCGCTCGGCTGCCCCACTT
>CAKZXL010000839.1 GCA_937883885.1 uncultured Aquincola sp.
ATTCACCCGGCACGTTGATCAGGATGGCGGTGGTGGAGCCACCGTACTGCGCGCCGTAGTAGATGCCGGCCAGCATGATGAGGGCCGGGGTGGCGTCCAGTGCGTAGATGCTGGGCAGCAGCATCGCGATGGTGGCCACCGGGCCCAGGCCCGGCAGCACGCCGATCAGGGTGCCCAGCACCGCGCCGCCAAAGGCGTACAGCAGGTTCTGCACCGTGAAGGCGACGCCGAAACCCAGCGACAGGTTGTGGATCAGGTCCATGTGCTTGCCTCCTTCTTGTTATTGCGTCAGAAAGCTGGGCCACAGCGGAATCACCAGGTTCAAGCCCCAGTTGAAAACCGCCCAGCTGCCGATGGTCAGCACCGCGCTGTCCAGCAGCACTTCCTTCCAGTTGAATTCGTCGCCCGCGAAGGACGAGACGATCACCAGCAGCGGCAGCGCCACCGCCATGCCCAGCGTGGGCAGCGCGAAGCCGAACACCGCCACCGCGGCCACGATGGTGGTCAGCGGCCGCCAGGCCCAGGCGCCGATCTCGTTGTCGTCGCCGGTCTCGATGGCCAGCGCCTTGACCACTTCCACCGCGCCCAGGATGGCCAGCAGCAGCCCGAGGCCGAACGGGAAGTAGCCCGGCCCCGGCCGTGCCGACGAGCCGAAGCTGTACGACGTGGCGCCCCAGGCGAAGGCGATGCCGATGACCAGGAACATCAGTCCGGCCCAGAAGTCTTTTTGGTTCTTGATGCTGAGCACCCTTGTCTCTCCTTGCTTGCAGGCGCCGGGCGCTCGATCACGCCGGTGCGCGTTTATCCTCCGGGGCACCTGACCGGCGACTGACCAAGCGAGTAAGTACAAGTGCGTATCCTGTTGGCCGAAGACGATGCGGTGCTGTGTGGCGTGATGCGCAAGAGCCTGGAAGGCGCGGGCCACCGCGTCGATGCCGTGGGCTCGCTGGCCCACACCCGCAGCCTGTGGCGCGAGCAACCGTTCGACGCGGTGGTGCTCGACATCAACCTGGTGGACGGCAGCGGCATCACCGCGCTGATGGAGGCCCGTGCCCGCGGCGACCAGACCCCGGTGCTGGTGCTCACCGCCCGCAACCGCACCGAGGAGCGCATCGCCGGCCTCAATGCCGGCGCCGACGACTACCTGGGCAAACCCTTCGACCTGGCCGAGGTGGAAGCCCGGCTGCGTGCGCTGGTGCGCCGCGCCACCGGCGGTGGCGACCGGGTGCAGCTGGGCGGCCTGATGCTGGACCGCCAGGCGCGCCGCTTCCTCTTGCGCGGCGAGGCCATCGACATGCCGGCACGTGAATTCGAGGTGCTGTGGGAGCTGATGACGCCGCCTGGCCGCGTGGTGGCCAAGCGGGCGCTGTCCGACAAGCTCTCGGCGCTGGACGAAGCTCTGGGCGACAACGCGCTGGAGGTCTTTGTCTCGCGGCTGCGCAAGCGGCTGGTGGGCGGCGGTGTGGTCATCCGCACGTTGCGCGGCCTGGGCTACGCGATCGAAGCCGAGGCGTGATCCACCGCCCCTGGCACCGCCGGCTGCGGGGCCACCATCCCGATGCCACGGCAGCCCGGCTGCCGGGCCTGGATGCCCGCCTGGCCCGGCGCGTGATGCTGCCGCTGGGCGTGGTGTGGCTGGTCAGCAGCCTGGTGGCGGCCGCCGTGGGGTCGTACTTCGCGGCCGCGGTGTTCGACCGCGCGCTGCTGGACGACGCGCTGGGCCTGGCCGCCGCGGTGGAGCAGGCCGCCGGCGGCGACCTACAGGTCACGCTCACCGGCGCCGAGTTGCGCGCGGTGCTGTTCGACCAGTCGGAGTCGGTGGTGTTCTCGGTGCGGCGGCCCGACGGCACGCTGGTGGCCGGCGATGCCCGGCTGCAGCTGTCGCGCCGGCAGCCGGCGGCGTCGTTCGAGTTTGCCGACCTGCCGCTGGACGACGAGCCCATGCGTGCGGTGGTGCTGGCGCGCAGCCAGCCGCAGCCCTTCACGCTGGTGGTGGCGCAGACCATGCATTACCGCGGCACCTTGCTGCGCCGCCTGCTGCTGTATGCCACCGCGCCGCAGCTGCTGCTGCTGGTGGGCCTGGGGGTGTGGCTGCGCCGCTCCATCCGGCTCGACCTGCAGCCCATCCATGCGCTGCAGGCCGAGCTGAACCGCCGTGGCGCCGCCGACCTGCAACCGCTGCCGGTGCATGCCGGCACGGCCGACGTGCACAGCCTGGTGCAGTCCATCGACGCGCTGATGGCGCGGCTGAGCGGCGCATTGCGCAGCCAGCGCGAATTCGCCGGCAACGTGGCCCACGAGCTGCGCACGCCGCTGGCCGGCATCCGCGCGCTGGCCGACTATGGCCTGGCCAGTGCCGATCCGCAGCAGTGGCGCGAGCAGCTGCAGGGCATCGCGCTCAGCCAGGCGCGCGCCAGCCGGCTGGTCGATCAGCTGCTGGCCATCGCGCTGGCCGACGAAGCTTCGGGCGGCCTGGCGCTGCAGCCGGTGGCGCTGGACGAACTGGCGCACCGCATGCTGCTGCGCGCGGTGCCGCGGGCCGATGCGGCCGGCGTCGACCTGGGCGCGCAAGGCCTGGACGCGCCGGCCTGGGTGCTGGGCGACGAAGGCCTGATCGAAGGCGCGTTGCAGAACCTGCTGGACAACGCACTGCGCTATGGCCGCCCGCCGGACGGCCGGCCGCCCCAGGTCACCGTGGGCATCGAGGCGCAGGGCGATGAAGTGCAGCTCTGGGTGCAGGACAACGGGCCCGGCCTGGCGGCCGGGCCGCCGGCCACCGCCGAGGCGCCCGGGCAGGCCGATGGCAGCGCCCGGCTGCTGCAGCGCTGGCAGCAGGGCGGCCCTGGCCGTGCGCTGGGCGAGGGCGCCGGGCTGGGCCTGGCCATCGTGACGCGCTATGCGGCCTTGATGCAGGCCCGGCTGCTCACCGGCACCGGCGAAGCAGGCCAGGGCGCGCGGCTGACGCTGGTGCTGCGCGCCACCGCGCCGGCCGAAGGCGCCGCGCCGGGCGTCTAGGATGCGCGCCTGGCCGCCCCGCGCCGTTCAACCCACCCTGCCATGAGCCTGCTGCAAACCATCGAACTCCAATCCGGCGACGCGCCCGGCGCGTCCATCATCGTGCTGCACGGCCTGGGCGCCGACGGCAACGACTTCGTGCCCTTCGCCCAGGAGCTGGACCTGGCCGCCGTGGGCGACGTGCGCTTCATCTTTCCGCATGCGCCCACCATCCCGGTCACCATCAACGGCGGCTACGTGATGCGCGCCTGGTACGACATCCTGGGTGCCGACCTGGTGCGCCGTGAGGACGAAGGCGGCCTGCGCCAGTCGCAGCAGCAGGTGGCCGCGCTGATCGACCGCGAGCGTGAACGCGGCGTGCCGGCCCACCGCATCGTGCTGGCCGGCTTTTCGCAGGGCTGCGCCATGTCGCTGATGACCGGCCTGCGCTACCCCGAGCGGCTTGCCGGCATCGCCGGGCTGTCGGGCTACCTGCCGCTGGCCGACAAGCTGGCCGCCGAGGCGCACGATGCCAACCGGCTGGTGCCCATCTTCCTGGCCCACGGCACGCACGACGGCGTGGTGCCGCTGGCACGGGCCACCGGCACCCGCCAGGCGCTGCAGGCGGCCGGCTACGACGTGGCCTGGCACGAGTACCCGATGCAGCACTCGGTGTGCGCCCAGGAAGTGCGCGACCTCAACGACTGGCTGCTGAAGGTGCTGGCTCGCTAGAATCGCGGGCTCAACTGATAAACGCTGCAGCGAGGAAGCGCCGACATGTACCAGGAAGACAAGGACGACACCACCCGCGTGGGCCTGTGGATCACCTTCGGCGTGGTGGCGCTGGTGGTCATCAGCGTCATCGCCTCGATGGTGGTGCGCCAGATCCGGATCAACAACGCCGCGCCGCAAGAAGCCGAAGTGGTGGTCGAGGAAGTTGTCCTCATCGAAGGCCCGCTCACCGGCGACCTGGTGGGCACGCTGTACTTCGAAACCGCCCAGGCCACGCTGCCGGCCGATGCCGCCGCGCAGCTGAGCAAGGTGATGGAAGCGCTGGCCGCCGCGCCCAGCCGCAAGGTGGTGCTGTCGGGCTTCCACGACGCCACCGGCGATGCCGCCCGCAATGCCGAGCTGGCCAAGCAGCGGGCCCTGGCCGCCCGCGCGGCGCTGGTGGCGGCGGGCGTCGATGCCTCGCGCGTGCAGCTGCGCCGCCCCGAAGTCACCACCGGCACCGGCAGCGAGCAGGAAGCCCGCCGCGTGGAGCTGCGCCTGGTGGATTGAAGGCGTTTGGCCTGCATGCACCAAGCCGGGCACTGCCCGGCTTTTTTTTGCCATCTTGTGGCCGCCCGCGGCGCCGATAGCGCAGCCAGGACCCCCACGAGAAGCGAACATGCACGCACTGGCGAACTTGAAGATCGGAACGCGTCTGGCCGCAGGCTTCGGCCTGCTGCTGGCGCTGCTGTTGGCCATGGCCTTGCTGTCGGTGCGCGAGGCCCGGGTCATCTACGAGGCGCTGGACTACTACACGGCCAACGTCACGCCCTCGCTCACGGCCATCAAGGACTGGCAGGACCGCATTGACGAGCTGCGCACGCTGCAGGCCAAGCACCTGCTGACCGACACGGCAGCCGACCGCGAGCGCATCGAAGGCGCGATGCAGGCGGCCACCCGGCGGCTGAACGAAGGCGCCCGCGGCTATGAGCGCCTGTTGGCCAGCGAACAAGAGCGGGTGCTGTGGCGGCAGCTGCTGGCGCGGCTGGAAGGCGCCACCGAAGCCTGGCAGCGGCTGCAGGCGGTCTCGGCGCTGGCTGCGGGCGACGCGGCGCAGGCCCAGGAAGCGCGCCGCCTGTACCTGGGCGAGGCCGAGCAGCAGTACCGCGCGGCCGCTCAGGCCATCGACGCCGTCTGGGCCTACAACCTCAGGCTGGGCGAGCAGCTCACGGCCGATGGCCGCAA
>CAKZXL010000840.1 GCA_937883885.1 uncultured Aquincola sp.
CTACAAGCCGCTGTACGGCGCGCAGATGATGAAGGACTACCCGGCGCTGATGATGCCGCCGCAAGCCGCGGCCGCCGCCTCGGCCGCGATGTCGTCGGCGACGCCCGACGACGGGCAGGGCAGCCTGCGGCGGCTGGCGGCGCTGATGGGGGGTGCGGCGCCGGTGCTGGAGGCTGCGCGCTGACGGGCTGCGGCGTGCGCTTGAACGCCCTCCGACAAGTCTGGCTGTCGTAGAGGTCACCCCGGCCTCTACCTCCGACGCCAGACCTCAAGGGCAAGCGCCAGCTGCTCACGCAGCGCCGGCACCAATGACTGCGGCAGCATCACCACCCGGTCTTTGGCGCCTTTGCCTTCCCGCACGATCAGCGCCCGCTGACCGAAGTCCAGGTCTTTGACTCGCAACTGCAGCGCCTCGGTGATGCGCAGGCCGCAGCCATACAGCAGTTGAGCCAGCAGTTGATGCTCACCGGCCATGGCCACCAGCACCTGGCGCACTTCTTCCACCGTCAATACCACCGGCAGGCGACGCTGACGGCGTGGATGACCAATGTCCTTCAGCCACCGAAATTGCTGCTGCAATACCTTGCCGTAGAAGAAGAGCAGGGCCGACAGCGCCTTGCTGTGTGTGGCCGGTGCCACTGATTTGTCGTTGGCCAGATGCATCAAGAAAGCCTCTACTTCAGGACCGTCCAACTCGGCCGGATGGCGAAGCTCATGAAAGCGGATGAAAGCCTTGACCCAATGGCTATAGGCCTCTTCGGTGCGGTGGCTGTAATGCAGCAGGCGCAAGCGTTTGCGAAGCTGGCCCAACACACGGGTGGACTTCAGCGGTGGCAGGTCTTGAGCCTGATGCGGCGGACGCAGCGCCTTGCGGGCGTCAAGGCTGGCGATGGTGGCAATGGGAATTGCGCTGGCATGATGACCCACGCTGCGTGCCGAGCCCTCGACGAGAACTTGTAATGGCGTGCCGCTTTTGCCAGGAATTTGATGCTGTATGAATCCACATTCAATCCGGGAAAAGTGATGGTCAGTCAAGCACTTAGAGCATCTCCCTGCGTCCGATCTAGGCGGCGGCTTGGCTGCCTAGGTGCCGTATGCTGTCGGTCGAGAACACGTTGGAACTCATAAACCATCCTCTTCCGCGCCATGCGAATCACCGGCACAACACAACTGCTTGGCCTCATTGGGGACCCCGTGTCACAGGCACGCACACCTGTAATGGCAAACGAACTCCTGGAGCGGCGAAAGAAGCTCGGCCCGCATGTGCTTGTACCCATGCACGTCGCCTTTGATGAATTAGAGCAATTCGTGTCGGGTCTTCGGACAATGCAAAATTTCGGCGGAGCCGTAGTCACCATGCCCCACAAGACGCGCATGGCAGCGTTGATTGATGAGCTTACGCCCGAATCCATGTTGGTTGGGGCTGTCAATGTCATTCGCCGCCTCGCAGGTGGTAAGTTAGCAGGAACAGTGCTCGATGGGGAAGGCTTCGTTGACGGGCTTCATGCCGCAGGGCATACCGTCGCAGGAAAGACATGTGTTTTGGTCGGGGCTGGAGGCGCTGCATCGGCGATTGCGTTTGCTCTGGCAAAGCATGGCTGCAGTTCCCTATGCTTACTCAACAGGACATCTTCCAAGTCTTCCACTCTTGCCGAGCGCCTTCGGGAAACGTTCCCCGAGGTTCAAGTCACCGTCGAGCTGCCACGCCACTCAACGTTTGATATCGCAATCAATGGCACTAGCCTTGGAATGAAGCCTGGTGACCACTTGCCAATGGATGAAGCGCTGATAGATCGAACAACGCTTGTTGCCGAGTGTGTAATTTCGCCAGAGATCACAGCGCTTCTCGAGGTCGCAAAGCGCAGAGGGCGCCGGATTCACACTGGTGTTCCCATGCTCGCCGCCCAAATCAATCTCATGCTCGCGTTCATGGGTGTCGAATGAGTTCCAACAAGTTGCTCGTCGCGGACACGCAGCAGCGGGTTGCCGCTTCGCGGCGCTTGCTGCGTGCCGGACAGCGCCAACGTTGGGTGTCATCTTGCTATGCAACCTATCGTGATTAACTCTGAGATGCGACTGGCGGTTGTGTGCGTAGCACTTGGTGCTTGCGCTTCAGCGGCCCTCTCACCAAAGGACTCGTTCTTTCTCCCCAATTTCCTGTTTTTCTGGGGATCGCAAGTTCTAGTGCTTGCACTCGCTGTTGCGTTTCGCCTGCGCCCCGCCTTTGTAGCCGGAGTCGCCTTATCGCTGGCCCTGTACATCAGTCTTTTCGGTGGGTGGGTCTTCTCTCGTGCTCACCCTGATTCAATGGCATGGGTGGGTTACATGTTCTCCCTTCCAGGCGCTGTGGTCGGCCTGCTTTCGGTAGCCTCTTGGGTGAAAGCGAGGCCCAGTGCTGGCCCGCTGGCCTCGGGCTCACTTGCGGCTGCTGCCGTCGCCGGTGGTATCGCAGTCAATCAAGCCGTGGTGTGCGGCACAGTCATGTACTGCGGAGGAAAATGACACCCAACCCGCGCTTGGAGCGGACCGCCGAGAAGCGTCGCTTCTGGGTACCCCGTCGGCTGTGCCGCCGGGCGGCCTCTCAAGCTTCACTACAAGGGCTTCCCCGCCTGTCAAGCGAAACCGAGTTCCTGAATCGCGCTGGCGATTCAACTGTGGTCATGCGAGTTGAATAAAAGACTCCACCACGCGCTATTGCGAGGCCAGTTGATGCGAGATGCGCAGGGTGCGGACGGAAGAAACTACAAGCGGTCACTGTGCAGCACGGGGTGCCTGCTGCGGACCCTGATGGAAGAAGCGCGTGGGCGACCCATTCGTTAGCCGAGTTTGCTGCGCCATCTTTGTTGCCATCGACGGCGCACCATGATCTCCTTGAGCTAAACGGTCACTGCCCACGCCGGTCCAACCTGTGCACATCAACGAGTGCCATCACGCGGTGGAGGAAACAGGGCGGCGGCTCAGGGCGGGGCCGCTGCGGGTTGGTGGGTATAGCTGGGCGGCAGGTTGCGATTGGTCATGGTCGTGCAGGCGCTCAGGCCGGCAGCGTGAAGGTGTTACCCTTGGTGAGCACCGCCCAGGCCAGGCGCGCGTTCTTGGCCGCGATGGCCACCACCGCTTTCCAGTAGCCGCGCCGTTGCTCGACGGCCAGCGCCCATCGGCTGATGCTGTCGGTCTTGCTCTTGGCCGCGTTGAGCACCGCACGGGCGCCCATCACCAGCAAGCTGCGCAGGTACGGGTCACCGGCTTTGGTGATGCGCCGGTGCGCCCCAGGCGGGCCTTGCCGCCCGAGCTGTATTGCCCCGGCACCAGCCCGATCCAGGCCGCAAACTGCCGCCCGCAGCTGAACTCTGTGGCGTTGCCTACCATCGCCACCAGCGCGGTGGCGGTGGTCTCGCCCACGCCCATCAGCTGCATGAGCCGCTGCGCCGGGGTGCTTTGCCGCGCGATGGCGCGCACATGCTTGTCGTACTGGGCGATGCGCTCGTCCAGGTGAGCCACTTCGCTGAGCAAGTCGCCAATGACCAGGTTGGCGTAGCCGGGCAGGTCCTGCAGGTGCTCGCGCGCCTGGCGGCGCACCACCTCGGCCTTCAAGGGCAGCACGATGCCGAACTCGGTGAGCAGGCCACGGATGCGGTTGATGCAGGCCGTGCGCTCGGTGACAAAACCTTGGCGGGCGCGGTGCACCATCAGCTGCGCCTGCTGCTCGACGGTCTTGACCGGCACAAAGCGCATGTTGGGCCTCTGCACGGCTTCGCAGATCGCCGCCGCGTCGGCCGCGTCGTTCTTGCCGCGCTTGCCGCTCATGCGGTAGGGCGTGACCAGCTTGGGCGCCATCAGCCGCACCGTGTGGCCGTGGGCCTGAAACTGCCGTGCCCAGTGGTGCGCACCAGAACACGCCTCCATCCCGATGACGCCAGGCGGCAGGCTGGCCATCAAGGCGTTGAGCTTGCCGCGCGCCACCTTGGGCTGCTTCAGCTGCACTGCGCCGCCCGCTGTCACCCCGTGCACGGCAAATACGTTCTTCGCCAGATCGATGCCTGTGGCAATAATGGTCATGGGCCTTCCCCTTCCAGGTGAGTTGATGAGGTTTCGCACTTCCCATCACGGCGCCATTTCGCGGCACTCCGCTTCGCGGTTCACTCGGGGCGGGGAAGGCCCTTCCATTCGTTAGGCGTCGCAAGAGCACCCATGCCGTACGTCATCCGCCCATTCGAACCCACTGACTACCCTGCCGCAATGGCTCTATGGAATCGAACAGCCGGTGTTGGACTGAGCGAGGCAGACGAACGCGCACCGGTAGAGCGATTCCTGGTCAGGAACCAAGGCCTCAGCTTCGTTGCCCTTGAGGCGCAAGTAATCGTCGGCACGATCCTGTGTGGTCACGATGGGAGGCGAGGATTAATCCATCACTTGGTTTCCGCGGAGGGCCACCGTCGCCGCGGTATCGCGAGAGCACTCTTGCTCCGCGGACTTGCGGCTCTAAGGACTCAAGGAATCGACAAAACCCATCTGCTGGTCTTTCGCGTCAACGAGGAAGGTTTGGCCTTTTGGCGGTCGGTCTCAGCTGTGGAACGGACTGAACTTGCACTTTTCTCCCTCTCGACCGGCGACGCCTAACTTGTCGGTCGAGGCGAGGCCCGACGGCAAAGCACAAGGCCCGGCTCCGGGTCTTTTCTATCATCCCTCCGTCGGGCCTGGCGCTTCGCCGTCGGCCCTGCCTCACGTCGAACGCTAGACGGCAAGTGAGCCTCCCCCACCCCTTCTATACCGTGGCGTACATAGACGTCAGCCCTTCAGCGCGCGCGCAGGTCGAAGAGCTTCGAGCGAATCACGATCCACACGCTGATGTCGTGGGCCCGCACTTCACTATGGTTTTCGGATGTAAAGCCGTACCTGAAGCCGAGTACAACGCTCACATCGCGGTTGTCGCGCGGTCTGCCAAGCAGATCAAGTTTCACTGCCGGTACGCAATGCTGGGGGCAGACGACATTGATGAAAGAGCCTATGTCTTTCTCGTCCCTGATGAAGGCAACAGCAGCATCTCATTGCTACACGACCGCCTACACACAGGTCCGCTCGCAGAGCATATTCGGCTTGAGTTCCCATATATCCCGCACATCACAGTCGCTTCAACACATGATCGGAAGTTGGCCAAGTCACTGTGCGACGGCCTGAACAGCGCGGGAGTTGATGTGCAGGGTACTGTTCGGTCCCTCACCGTCGGCCTACTGGTGGATGGAAAGTTTCATGCCATTGCGGAGCACAGCCTTGCCGTCTAAGCCCACGCTGGAGTGGGGGTGAAGTCCTGCAACTCGGCCACCAGCGTCATGGCCGCGATCAGTTGCACGCCGCGCAGCGCCATCAGGGCTTGCACTTGCGGGCGCAGGTGCCAACCGGGCAGCTGATCACGCAGGGCCTGCTCCAGCCGCGCGATGCGCGCGGCCGATTCTGTGATGCTGTGCAGGTACTCCTGGAAGCCGATCTGCTGCGCCGGCAGCGGCAACTTCAAGTCGGCCAGCCAGCGCAGGTGCGCGGGCGTCCACGCGGCCTTGCCGGCGTAGGCGATGCCGTTGCGCAGCAGCAGCGCCTTCAGGCGGTGGCGGGCGTTGCGTTGCTCGCGCACCGCGTCCTCGCGGGCGCGCACCGCCTCGTCGCGCAGATCCGATACGCGCACCGGCGCCAATTCACCCGCACGCGCCAGGCGCGCCAGCATCAGCGCGTCGCGCCGGTCGGTCTTGACCCGGTCGCCCGCACGCTTGGGGATCGACGAGGGTGCCACCACCATGCAGTCCACGCCCTTGGCTGGCCAGGTGGCGGGCGATCACGAAGCCGCAGGGGCCGGCCTCGTACACCACATGCAGCCGGTGCCTGCGCGAGACCAGCCGCCGCAGCGCCTTGTCCAGCGCCGCCAGATCGCCGCCGATCTGCCCCGCGTGCCGAACCTCGACGCGGCGGCCTTCATCCGCCGTGGCGATGTCGATGCTGTCCTTGTGGACATACAGCCCGACATATTGGATGCTCGCACTCAAGGCTTCGTTGTCCATGGCCCGTCTCCTTGCACTTGCGCAACGCTCCGGCCGACCATCGGCCGGTCCATTGGTGTAGCTCTGCATACCCCTTGGCATGCAATCTACGATCTCGCAGGGGACAGGCCGCCCTTTACTCGGAAGCCATCTTGTCTAGGCCTTGCAACCAACAAAGTCGGCGCTCTCGCCGCCCGCGAACTCCGGGAACTCTCAATGACTACTCTTGAAGGCGGCTGTCTTTGCGGAAGGATTAGATTCAAGGCTCACAAGCCGCCGGTTCGCACTTTCGCTTGCCACTGCACTTTTTGTCAGCGCGTCACAGGCTCTGCCTTCTATGCAGAGTCAATCTTCGACCTGATTAGCGATGAACCTCAGCAACCCTGATACCGCGCTCGGGCTGCTTCGGCGTGGCGACCATCGCCCTGAGCAAACTGCCGAGCATGGCCCGCATGTCGTAGC
>CAKZXL010000841.1 GCA_937883885.1 uncultured Aquincola sp.
ATCCGCACCGCCATCCGCAACCAGATCGGCGCCCATGCCGATGCGGTGAAACAGGCCGTCGCCCGCAAGATGCTGGTGCTGGGCCTGCAGCACTTCACCGCCGCCGACCTGCGCGCCGCGCAGGCCGCCAACGAGCGCCTGCACATCCGCGTGCTGGGCCTGGCCACCTTCGCCGACGACGTCACGCCCGAACTGGTGCGCGACACCATCGCCTCCATCGACGTGCTGGGTGCGCTGCATGCGTCGCCGGCCGTCCGTGCGGCACTCACCCAGCGCCCGCGCTGACCCTTCCGATTGCCCTGATGAACAAGCCCATGCCGAACCGCTCGCTTTCCGATCTGATGCGCGAGGCCACCCGGCTCACGCAAACCGGCCAACTGGCCGAAGCGCAGGCCGCGCTGCAGCAGGCGCTGGGCGCCGGCGCGGCGGCGGCTTTTCCTGGGCCGGGTGCCCACCCCGCAGCGGGTCCGGCGACGGGCTCGTTCCCGGGCATGGGCAGCACCGCGGCCCCGGCCGCCTGGAGCGCCCAGCTGCGCGATGCCGCCACCGCCTGGGCGAAGTCCGGCGGCCAGGGCCCGGTGATCGACATGGCCGACCTGGCCAACCTGCCTGGCCTGGGCGGCGCCGCCCCGGGCCCGAACGCCGGCAGCGCCAGCAGCGAGCCGGCCGTGCCCGACAGCTTCAGCACCGGCAGCCTGAGCCACGGCGGCCGCAGCTGGCGCTACAAGCTGTATGTGCCGCCGGCCGCGGCCACCGCCACGCCGCAGGCCCCGCTGCCGCTGGTGGTGATGCTGCACGGCTGCACCCAGCATGCGGACGACTTCGCGGCCGGCACCGGCATGAATGCGTTGGCGCGGGCGCAGGGCTGCTACGTGCTGTACCCCGAGCAGCCCCAGGCCGCCAACCCGCAGCGCTGCTGGAACTGGTTCAAGCACAACCACCAGCAGCGCGGCAGCGGCGAGCCGGCCGGCATCGTGGCCCTGGTGCAGGCGGTGGCGGCCAGCCACCCGGTGGACCCGCGCCGGGTGTACGTGGCGGGCCTGTCGGCCGGCGGCGCGATGACCGCCATCGTTGCCGCCGCCTACCCCGACGTGTTCGCCGCGGCGGGCGTGCATTCGGGCCTGCCCGGCGATGCGGCCGGCAACCTGCAGGAGGCACTGGCCGCGATGCAGGGCGGCGCCCGTGGACCCAGCACGCAGGCCCGCACGCCGCGGCCCGCGCGGCCGGTGCCCACCATCGTGTTCCATGGCGACCAGGACGGCACGGTGCACCTGCACAACGGCCACCAGCTGCTGGCGGCGGCGCTGGCCGGTGCGCCGGCCGAGTTGCGCTCGCAGCTCAGCGAGGGCCAGGCGCCCGGCGGCCGCCGCTTCAGCCGCCAGCACCATGCGGGCGCCGACGGCCGCAGCCACGCCGAATTGTGGGTGGTGCACGGCGCCGGCCACGCCTGGTCAGGCGGCCAGCCCGCCGGCAGCTACACCGATGCCGGCGGCCCCGATGCCTCGGCCGAGATGCTGCGCTTCTTCAGCCAGCACCAGCTGCCCGGCTGACCGCCCGCCCGCTGCCGGAAGCCCACAGCGCGGCCGCCATCAAGGCCACGCCCACGCACTGCAGCGGGCCCAGCACGTTGCCGTACACCCAGCCGTCCACCAGCAACGCGGCGCCCGGGTAGACGAACTGCAGCACGGCGATGCGACCGGCCGTGAGCCGGGCCAGGCCTTCGTACAGCAGCACGTAGGCCAGCCCGGTGTGCAGCACGCCCAGGCCGACCAGCCAGCCCCAGGGGGCGGCCTGCACCGGCAGCGGGTGCACCCACGGCCACCAGGCCAGCACCAGCGCGCCCACGGCGCATTGCCACCAGGCCAGCACCAGCGGCGCGATGCCCGCCTGCCGCGCCAGCAGCGTGGCCACCGCATAGGTGAAGCTGGCGGCCAGGCACAGCGCCAGGCCGCCCGCTTCGCCGCCCAAGCCGGTGCCGGTGGCCAGCCCGGTGGACAGCGCCAGGCCCACCAGGGCCACCGCTGCGGCCCCCACCTGCCAGCGGCTCACCGGCTCGTGCAGCCACAGCGCGGCCAGGGCCATCAGCCAGAAGGGCTGGGCATGCACCACCACGGTGGCGGTGCCGATGGGCACCTGGCCGATGGCCGCGAAGAACAAGGACCAGTTCAGCACCATCAGCAGCCCGGTGACCACCGCCGCCGCCAGCGCCCGGCCGCGCAGCCGCAGCGCGCCGGCCTGCCCGGTGGCCACCGCCCAGGCGCCCAGCGCCAGCGCGCCGAACAGGCACCGGGCCCACACCGCCGTCAGCGGGTGCTGACCCGATTCGTGCACGAACACGCCCAGCGTGCCCAGCAGGAGGCTGCCCGCCACCATCCACCCCGTGCCTGAAGCGGCCACCGTCTGCTGCTGTTTCATGCCGCCATGCTGCGGGCGCGGCAGGCATCGGTAAAGCGCATCGTTTGGGCAGCTACCATTCGAAAAACAGATGGTGGAGTCGCCCATGGCCGGCAAGGAACTGCAGATCGACTGGCTGCGCGCGCTGGTGGCGGTGGTGGACGCCGGCTCGCTGTCGGCGGCGGCGCCGCTGCTGCACCGGTCGCAGTCGGCGGTCAGCACCCAGATCCAGAAGCTGGAAGAGGTGGTCGGCCGACCGCTGCTGCTGCGCGGCCCGCGCCACCTGGCATTGACGACGGCGGGCACCGAGCTGCTGGCCTATGCGCGCCGGCTGCTCGACCTGCATGGCGAGGCGCTGGCCGTGCTCACTGGCCCGGCGCTGCAGGGCCGGGTGCGGCTGGGCGTGCCCGACGACTATGCGGCCAGCTACCTCACGCCGGTGCTGCGCAGCTTCTGCAGCCTGCAGCCCGAGGTGGAGATCGCGCTGGTGTGCGAGCAGTCCACCGCCTTGATGCCGCAGGTGCAGCGCGGCGAGCTGGACGTGGCCCTGGTCTCGCGCGACCGGCCCCACCGCGGCACGCTGCTGTTCGAAGAGCCGCTGGTGTGGGTGGGCGCGCCGCAGCAGGAAGCCTGGCGGCGCGACCCGCTGCCGGTGGCCGCCTATGAGCCCGGCAGCCAGGCCCGGCGCGATGCGCTGGCGGCCCTGGCTGCGCAGCGGCGGGCGCACCGCGTGGTCTACAACAGTTCCAGCCTGGCGGGTCAGCTGGCCGCCGTGCACAGCGGCATGGCGGTGGCGGTGCTCACCCGCTGCAGCGTGCCGCCGGGCCTGTTGGTGCTGGGTGAGCGGCATGGCCTGCCGCCCCTGCCCGCCATGCAGGTGGCGGTGCTGCGCAGCAAGGCCTCACGCGGGTCGGCCGCCGTGGATGCGCTGGAGCAGCAGGTGATCCAGACACTGCGGCGGCCGGATTGATGGGGCCTCAAGCTCGCGTTGCTCGCGGCCCCCGGGGGCGTCGGCTCAGAACCCGAAGCGCGACAGCAGCAGCCTGGTGTACATCGCCGCGGCGATCAGCTCATGGGCGCGGGTGGTGGGGTGCAGCGCGTCCCAGAACAGCAGCGGCGGCAGCGGTGCGTCCAGGTCCACGTCGGGGCAGGCGGCGGGGTTGGTCAAGAGGCACGCAGAAGCGCCCGGTGCCAGCAGTTCCAGGGCCGGCGGCGAGGCGGACGCCAGCCCTGCCTGCAGCAGCACCTCACCCAGCTTGAACACGTCCACCACCACCACCGTGGTGCCGGGCAGCGAGGCCGCCAGGCTGGTGGCCGTTTGCGCCAGCAGCGTGTTGTGGCCCTTGGCCAGCGCCGTCAGGCCCGCCGAGGCGGCCGGCCCTTGCGATTGGGCCAGCGGCGTGATGCCCAGGTCGGACAGGTTGGGCAGCAGGAAGCGGCGCGCGCCCTTGGCAACTGCCTGACCGCCTGGGCGATGTTGCCCACCACCCCCGGCGGGTCCTGCCGGCCCAGGAAGGCGTAGTCATTGCCACCGGCCCACACCACGTACAGCGCATCGGCTGGTGCGCGCTTGGGCCCCAGCGCGTCGGTGTACATCTTCACCTGACCGAGCACGCCGGGCACCGTGGCGGTGCTGGCCGGGATGCCGTTCTGGTACTCGGTGCCCGCGCCGCCGAAGGC
>CAKZXL010000842.1 GCA_937883885.1 uncultured Aquincola sp.
CGGTCAGGCGCGCGGCCTGGTGGTGGCCGGCGCCGGCTGGCGCAGCGACGCCCGGGCAGCGCCCGAAGCACCGCTGCCCAGCCGCACCGCCTACCTGCCCGGCGCGGCGCCAGCGCCTCAGGCCCCGGGCCGCCACCGGCGCATCAACCTGCCCAGCAGCCCGGCCCGCGCGGTGGGCTGAAGCTGCACCGGCTGCGCCACGCTGGCCCGCGCCAGCAGCGCATCGGCATGGTCCATCACCCGTTCCAGCCCGTCGCGTGTGCGGTCGTGGGCGGGCAGCGCGTCGGCCAGCGCCTGCAGCTGCAGCACCAGGCCTTGCAGGGCCTGCAGCAGCTCGTCGTTGGAAGCGGCGGCCTGTTCCGGGTGCGATGGGTCTTGCATGCCGCCGGGCAGGGTAGGCGGCCCCCGGCGCCCCTGTCATCTCCCATTGGAGAGAGCGCTGCCCATGCCCGCAGCATCGGCCGCAAAGCCTTGTCTGGCGCGGCCTGGCGGGGTTGTTCATCGGCTTGTCCCCCGGCTTATCCACACGGGCTGTGGACAAGCCGCCCCACACCGGGGTTTACGTGAATGCACAGCCGCGTATCGGTCTTGCCCAAATCTCTATTGGGCGTATATCGCGCCGGTCCCTACCATGCTTGCGCTGCCCCATCACAACAAGGAGACAAGCTTGAGACTGTTGAAGCAATGGTTGGCTGCCCTGGCCCTGGCCACGGTGGCACTGGCCCAACCCGCGGCGGCGCAGAGCAATGCGCTCATCGCCATCTCCATGCCCACCAAGTCGTCGGCCCGCTGGATTGCCGACGGCAACAACATGGTCAAGGTGTTCAAGGAAAAGGGCTACCGCACCGACCTGCAGTACGCCGAGGACGACATTCCCAACCAGCTGGCCCAGATCGAGAACATGATCACCAAGGGCCCCAAGGTGCTGGTGATCGCGGCCATCGACGGCACCACGCTGTCGGATGCGCTGCAGAAGGCGGCCGACAAGGGCATCAAGGTCATCGCCTACGACCGGCTGATCCGCAACTCCAAGAACGTGGACTACTACGCCACCTTCGACAACTTCCAGGTGGGCGTGCTGCAGGCCGGCTACATCGAGAAGGCGCTCGACCTGAAGGCCGGCAAGGGCCCCTACAACATCGAGCTGTTCGGCGGCTCGCCCGACGACAACAACGCCTTTTTCTTCTACAACGGCGCGATGTCGGTGCTCAAGCCCTACATGGACAGCGGCAAGCTGGTGGTGCGCAGCAAGCAGCTGGGCATGGACAAGGTGAGCACGCTGCGCTGGGACGGCGCGGTGGCCCAGGCCCGCATGGACAACCTGCTGTCGGCCTACTACAGCCAGGCCCGGGTGGACGCGGTGCTGTCGCCGTACGACGGCCTGTCCATCGGCATCATCAGCTCGCTCAAGGGCGTGGGCTACGGCACGCCCAAGCAGCCGATGCCGGTGGTCACGGGGCAAGACGCAGAGATTCCTTCGGTCAAGAGCATCCTGAACAAGGAGCAGACCGCCACCGTGTTCAAGGACACGCGTGAGCTGGCCAAGGTCACGGCCAACATGGTGGATGCGCTGCTGGCCGGCAAGCAGGTGCCGGTGAACGACACCAAGACCTACAACAACGGCGTGAAGGTGGTGCCCTCGTACCTGCTCAAGCCGGTGAGCGTGGACGCCAGCAACTGGAAGGAAGTGCTGGTGACCAGCGGCTACTACGCCGAGAACCAGATCAAGTAGCCCGATGGCCGACCTGCTGGAGATGCGCGGCATCACCAAGACGTTTCCCGGCGTCACCGCGCTGAGCAACGTGAACCTGGTGGTGCGGCGCGGCGAGATACACGCCGTGGTGGGCGAAAACGGCGCCGGCAAAAGCACGCTGATGAAGGTGCTGAGCGGCGTGTACCCGGCCGGCAGCTACAGCGGCGACATCCTGTTCGAAGGCCAGCCGCGGCGCTTTGCCGGCATCGCTGATTCAGAGTCGCTGGGCATCATCATCATCCACCAGGAGCTGGCCCTGGTGCCGCTGCTGTCCATCGCCGAAAACCTGTTCCTGGGCAATGAGCCTTCGCGCCGCGGCGTGATCGACTGGACCGAGGCCTACGCCCGCACCCGCGCGCTGCTGGCCAAAGTGGGCCTGAATGAGTCGCCGCGCACGCTGGTGGGCGACCTGGGCGTGGGCAAGCAGCAGATGGTGGAAATTGCCAAGGCGCTGGCCAAGCAGGTCAAGCTGCTGATCCTGGACGAGCCCACCGCCAGCCTGAACGAGAAAGACAGCGACGCCTTGCTGGCGCTGCTGCTGGAACTCAAGGGGCAGGGCATCGCCTGCATCCTCATCTCGCACAAGCTCAACGAGATTGCGCAGGTGGCCGATGCGGTGACGGTGCTGCGCGACGGCGCCACCGTGGGCAGCATGGACTGCCGCGAGGCCCCGCCGAGCGAAGACCACATCATCCGCCTGATGGTGGGCCGCGAGATGGCGGACCGCTACCCGCAGCGCCAACCCAAGATCGGCGACACCGTGTTCGAACTGCGCGACTGGCGCGTGCACCATGCGCTGCACCCCGAGCGTGAGCAGATCAAGGGCGTGAACCTGCAGGTGCGCAAGGGCGAGATCGTCGGCATCGCCGGCCTGATGGGCGCCGGCCGCACCGAGCTGGCGATGAGCGTGTTCGGCCGCAGCTATGGCAGCCGCATCAGCGGCCAGGCCTTGATGCATGGCCAACCGGTGCAGCTGCGCACCGTGCAAGAGGCCATCAGCCATGGCCTGGCCTACGTCACCGAAGACCGCAAGGGCCTGGGCCTGGTGCTGAACGACGAAATACGCCGCAACATGACGCTGGCCAACCTGCCGGCCGTGGCCACGCGCGGCGTGATCTCCGAAGCTGAAGAACACCGCGTGGCCAGCGGCTACCGGCGCAGCCTGAACATCCGCTGCGCGGGCGTGCGGCAGCCGGTGGTCAACCTCTCGGGCGGCAACCAGCAGAAGGTGGTGCTGGCCAAGTGGCTGTTCTCGCAGCCTGAGCTGCTGATACTGGACGAGCCCACCCGCGGCATCGACGTGGGCGCCAAGTACGAGATCTACACCTTGATCGACGCGCTGGCCGCACAGGGCAAGGGCATCTTGATGATCTCTTCCGAGATGCCCGAGCTGCTGGGCATGTGCGACCGCATCTATGTGATGAACGAAGGGCGATTCGTCGCCGAGATGACCGGCGACGAGGCCACGCAGGAACGCATCATGCGCGCCATCGTCAACACCGGCGAACCCGTGCTGGAGACTGCGAATGGCTGACCAGGCCGCCCTGAAGCCCGTGACCCTGCCTGCGACGGAGGCCGCGGCCGAACCCGCCGCCAAGGCGCATGCCGGCTTCTTGAAGAACAACCTGCGCGACTACGGCATGCTGCTGTCGCTGCTGGTCATCATGGGCCTGTTCCAGGTGCTGACCGACGGCACGCTGCTGCGGCCGCTCAACCTCACCAACCTGGTGCTGCAGAACAGCTACATCGTCATCATGGCGCTGGGCATGCTGCTGGTCATCGTGGCCGGGCACATCGACCTGTCGGTGGGCAGCGTGTGCGGCTTCATCGGTGCGCTGGCGGCGGTGTTGATGGTGCAGTTCAACTGGCACTTCGTGCCCACCACCGTGGTGTGCCTGCTGGCGGGTGCGGCCATCGGCGCGGCGCAGGGCTGGTTCGTGGCCTATGCGCGCATTCCCAGCTTCATCGTCACGCTGGCGGGCATGCTGGTGTTCAAGGGCTTGAGCCTGGCGCTGCTGCAGGGCCAGTCGGTGGGGCCGTTTCCGGTGGAGTTCCAGCGGCTCAGCTCCGGCTTCATCCCCGACGTGTTCGGCGGGGCCGAGCTGCGCACCACCTCCTTGGTGGTGGGGCTGGCGGCTGCGGCGGCGCTGGCCTTCTTCAGCCTGCGCGGGCGTGCCCAGCAAAGCCGCCACGGCATGGTGGACGAGCCCTTCGTGTTCTTCGCGCTGAAGACCGCCTTCTTCGTGGCGGCCATCGTCTTCCTGAGCTGGCTGCTGGCCTCTTACAAGGGGCTGCCCAATGTGCTCATCGTGATGTCGGTGCTCATCGTGGCCTACGACTTCATCACCCGCCGCAGTGTGGTGGGCCGGCGCATCTATGCGCTGGGCGGCAACGAGAAGGCGGCGCGGCTGTCGGGCATCCGCACCGAGCGGCTGGCCTTTGCCACCTTCGTGAACATGGGCGCGCTGGCGGCGCTGGCCGGCCTGGTGTTTGCGGCGCGGCTGAACACCGCCACGCCCAAGGCCGGCCTGGGCTTCGAGCTGGACGTCATCGCCGCCTGCTTCATCGGCGGCGCCAGCGCCTCGGGCGGCGTGGGCAAGGTGATGGGCGCGGTCATCGGCGCCTTCATCATGGGCGTGATGAACAACGGCATGTCCATCCTGGGCGTGGGCATCGATTACCAGCAGGTGATCAAGGGCCTGGTGCTGCTGGCGGCGGTGTTCATCGACGTGTACAACAAGAACAAGTAGCCCGGTCTATTCGTCCAGCGCCTGGAAAGCCTCGCCGGCCTTGCGTCGGGCAAAGGCGGCGCCCACGGGGCTGGCCAGCAGCGGCTCCACGTCGGGGTGCTCTTGGATGAAGTCGGCCAGCGTGCAGGTCACGTAGTGGCTGGGGCGGTCCATGTAGGCCTCGCTTTCGCTGCCGCTCAAGAAGCGCCAGCCGCTGTCGGTATCGGACACCGGCTTTTCGCGGTAGGCATAGCCGACGGGTTTCTGGTGGGTGGTGATCACCTCGGTGGCCACGCAGGTGAGTGAGGACATGGCAAGCTCGCTGAAGGGGTGTCGGTGAAAGGCTTAGGCTGATTGTCGATCGGGCGCGGTCTCGATCGTCGTACCCCTGTCAACCACACTCGCGGAGACCCCCATGACCTACATCGACGGATTCGTGATCGCGGTGCCCACCGCCAACAAGCAGGCCTTCATCGACCATGCGCGCCACTTCGACACCATCTTCCTGGAGCTGGGCGCGCTGCGCGTGATCGAGGGCTGGGGCGACGACGTGCCCGACGGCAAGCTCACCGACTTCAAGCGCGCGGTGCAGGCCACGGCCGAAGAAACGGTGGCCTTCTCGTGGGTGGAATGGCCCGACAAGGCCACGCGCGACGCCGGCATGAAAAAGATGATGGAAGACCCGCGCATGGACCCGGCCACGCCCGGCAACCCGCCGATGCCCTTCGACGGCAAGCGCATGATCTTCGGCGGCTTTGTGCCGGTGGTGGAAGTCAAGCAGCCGTAACAAGACCCCGGCCCGCTGCCGCGCCGCGCCCCATGGGCGTGGCAGCATCGAAGCTTCCATTCAGGAGGTTGACGATGGAAACCCTGCAGTTGCACCGCGGCCGGCTCATCGACCACATCCACCTGGTGGTGCGCGACCTGCCCGCCAGCAAGCGCTTCTACCAGGCCGTGCTCCACGCGCTGCAGCTGCCCATGGGCGGCGAAGGCGACGACTACTTCTGGGCCGACGAGCTGTTCGTGTCCACCGCGCACAGCGAATCGGCCCAGGGCCATTTGACCGGCCGCCACCACCTGGCCTTTCAGGCGCAGGACGAGGCCATGGTCCAGGCCTTCCACCAAGCGGCCATCGCCAATGGCGGCCAAGACAACGGCGCCCCCGGCCCGCGCAACTACCACCCCGGCTACTACGCCGCCTTTGCGCTGGACCCCGACGGCAACAACATCGAGGCCGTGTACCACGGCCCCGCGCGCCGCAGCGCGCCATCGGTGCAGGTGGACTTCTGATGCCCACCAAGGCCGCCAAGGCGCCGGCCCAACCTGACGAGCACCAGGCGCTGCTGACCACGCTGCAACAGCGCTTCGAGCAACACCCCCAACGCCACCCGACCATCACCTGGGCGCAGGTGCAAGCCAGGCTGACCGACCAGCCCCAGGCACTGCGCACCCTGGCCGCGATGGAAGCCACCGGCGGCGAGCCCGACGTGGTGGAACTGCCAGGGCAGGGCGGCCAGACCCAAGGCGCCATCGCCTTCTGCGACTGCGCCCCCGAAAGCCCCACCGGCCGCCGCAGCCTGTGCTACGACGACGCGGCGCTGCAATCCCGCAAGGAAAACCGGCCGGCGGGCAGCGCGGTGGAAACCGCGGCGGCCATGGGGCTGCGGCTGTTGACCGAAGCCGAATACCTGGCGCTGCAGGCGCTGGGCCCCTTCGACCAAAAGACGTCGAGCTGGCTGCTGACGCCCGAAGCGCTACGCCGGGAGGGCGGGGCGCTGTTCGGGGATTACCGATATGGGCGCGCCTTCGTCTATCACAACGGGGCGCAGTCGTATTACGCGGCGCGGGGGGTCAGGGGATTGCTCGTGGTGTGACGGCTGAATCGCGGCCCGGTCAACGGCGGGCTGCAGCCAGCGCACCACCGGCCACGATGAAGGCGCCGCCCGTCAGGCGGTTGAAGGTCTTGCCCATGCGGCTGCCCTTCAGGCGCTGAGCGATGGCGGCGCCACCGTGCGCATAGCCCAGCATCACCGCGCCATCGCACACCAGCCAGGTGGACGCCAGCACGGCCAACGGTGCGGCGATGGGCTGGGTGGGGTCGATGAACTGCGGAAAAAGCGATCCGAAGAACAGCAGGTCCTTCGGGTTGCCGATACCGACCACCAGACCTTTGCGGAACAGGGCGAGGCGGCGAGTTGCCAACGCGGGCGCTGCGCCTGAAGCGCCATCCGCTGGCGGCACCTCCAGAGCGGCGGGCGGCGCCCGCCAGGTGCTGATGCCCAGGTAAATCAGATAAGCCGCCCCGGCGTACTTGATGAGGTGAAACAGGGTGTCGGAGGCGGCGATCACCGCTCCCAGGCCCAGCGCCGACAGCATCATCAAGGTGAGCGACGCGCACATGCCGCCCACGATGGTGGCCGACGTGCGCCAAGCCCCGTGCGCCGCGCCATGGCTCATGCACAGCAGCGCCGAAGGGCCGGGCGTGACGATGATGGCCAGCACAACGGAGAGATAGATCAGCCAGGCGTTGAAGGACATGGGGCAGGGCGAGGACGCGGGGCGCAGATGCTACGCCTGCCCCTCGGCCGCCCAACGCGCCAGGGTGGCCAGAGCTTCGCTGGCCTTGGTTCTGATGGCCACCGCCGACTCCAGCCCAGGCTGAACTTCGGAGAAAGCACGTACGTTGGACAGCATGAAGTCGAAGTGCTTGAACAGGTCAACCTGCTGGTGCCGCGCCATAGGTTCGAGCGAGTCGACGCCGACGAAGAACGCGCCGCTCTCTGCGTCATCAAACTGGCCTGTGCGATACATCGCGCAGGCCAGTTTGGCCGATTGTTCGACGGTCACCTTGGACAGGTCCGCACCGCGCAAGGCACGCTTCAAGTCCCCGATCGACTGCACCTGATCCAGCGCGGACCCGTCCAGCGGTCGGCCGCCCGAGCGGCTCAGAGCCAGGGCCGTGGCCGAGAGCGTCAACGAGTCGGATTCCGGCACCTTCCCACTGCCCCCCACGCGCGGGTTCAGGGCTTGGCTGGGCCAGGCAGAAGCCGGGCGCTCGGTGCGGTGAGCTTGGACGGTGAGGTTCATGGCGGCCCCTGTTGGCACATGGGCAATTTATCGGGGGCGTGTGGGGGCGCTTGAGGGTAACTATCAACAACCGCAGATCATCAGCTCATAGGCCCCCAAGCCCGTCTTGGATGGGTTCCGAGAGCCTGGCGTCGTCGTTCGCGCAGCGCAGCAGATGGGTCTTCGTTTGCAGGCGTAGTCGCACATCCACCTCCTGTGCCTGCGCATACCTGCTGGACCCAGGGAAACAGTTCAAAGCCGTTGCTACAGCATCCCCGACGAGAGGATTCGATGCATCAGAGATCCTTCAAGTGTCGGACGACCAATAAACCGTCATGGGCTGACTTAAAAGTGATATAGTTGAATCATATATTCTGATTCAATAGGCGACGCTGGCTGCCAATAGACATGCCTCTATCACTTGTGGTGTCAGTGTTCCAATTGTAACGATAAGTTAATAGATGTATTAAATCGTGGGTTTTTGAAACGTATTTTTTGCCCAACGATTAGACAACTCTGCTAACGCGTATGAGAAAAATCCGTCGCTTATCCTGCCTATCTCTGCTTGCGCTCACAGCCTGCGCGTCCAATCCACTCCCAGAAAAAAGTACGTCTGCCGCACAGTACGCGGAACAACTGTCGGGCAAGGAATTGAAGTTTAGGCTTGACGGGGAGGTCGCGCCGTCGATTAGTGGTGAGAAAGATGCGGTTATGGGGTATAAGGGCCTTACTCAGGCTTATATGCCTCTTGTTAATCATTGTCGACGTGCATCCGGTTCTATAGAGATACGTTCAAGAACTCGAGTTGGACCAGGCAATGTGGCGAACCAGCTTTTTTGTGTGACAGGGCAAGGGGAGATTTGGCAGGTGGACATCAGTTACGGTGGAGTTCGAACTCGAACGCTCACCGTACTGAGCAACAGTACATGGATTTGGATGACTCCCACGCTTACGTACATGGATGGCCAGGCCATTGAAATTCGGCGCAATGAGCGACAGGCTCAACGCCGAGAGGAGTTGGCACGAGAGGACGAGGCGAGGAGGGAGTCTCAGGCCCGCGAGGAGTTGCGCGCACAGAAAGATGCGGCCGAGCGGGCTGTTTTCGCTGAAAAGGCTGCACGCTTTCGAATAGCGTTACGCGCCGGCGATCAAGTCATCTGGTTCGATCAGTCGAGGAGCATTAAAGGATACGGGATGGCCATCAGATTGGAAGGAGATCTTGTCTATGTTCAGTTTGATAACGTTAGCTTTGGCGGCACTTCGAGCCGGTTTGTCCGCAAATCGGAGCTATTTCCACCAGATGGGACCAAGCCATCTATCTTCCATGAGGCCCGCTGACGCCGGTTGCAGTGATCGAGGAATGCAAAATTGGGGCGGTGTGCCAAGGTGGAGCATCTGTTCGAACTCCGCAAGTTAGGCCCCTCACCACTCCGCCACACTCCCATCCAAATGCCGCCACACCGGATTCCGCCAATCCGGCGCGTGCCGGCTCGCATGCACCACCCGCTCCTCGTCGATCTCGACACCCAACCCCGGCAAAGGTAAGGCGCGCATGTACCCGCCCTCGATCCGGAAGTCGTCCTTGTTGATGACGTAGTCGGGCCTGCAAAACTGCTGCAACCCGCATGAACACTGGCTTGGCGGGGTGAGTCCCCATGGCGAGAACTCCCAGGAAGCGATTCAATGGAGCGCAGTTCCTGGGAGTTTTTTGCTGCCGATGGCCACCACCAACGACGACTTCTTCCGCGCCCGCCTGGATCAGATGATCGACTTGCGCCACCCGCTGGCGGTACTGGCCACGCGCATGCCGTGGGATGAGATCGAGAAGTCGCTGGCGCCGGCGTTCGCACACAGGAACCGCGCCGGCCGCGTGGTCGAGAGCGCGGACCTGTTCGGCACGACGCTGCAGTTGGCTGGTGCCGGCGTGAGCAACCGCGGCCGTCCGCGGTTGCCGATCCGGCTGATGGTGGCGCTGCTGTACCTGAAGCACGCGTTCAACGTCAGCGACGAGGAACTCGTCGAGCGCTGGAGCGAGAACGTCGTGTGGCAGTTCTTCAGCGGCATGCAGTACTACACGCCCAAGCTGCCGTGCGATGCCACGCAAATCGGGCGCTTCCGACGCGTGCTGGGCGAGGCCGGCGTGGAGCAGTTGCTGAAGTCCACGATCGAGGCGGCGGTGGCGATGAAGGCGGTGGGCAAGCGCGAGTTCGAGCGCGTCATCGTGGACTCCACGGTGCAGGAGAAGGCCATCGCACACCCGACCGACAGCCGGCTGCTGGAGGTGGCGCGCGAGAAGATCGCGCGCCTGGCCAAGCGAGCGGGCATTGCGCTGAAGCTCACGCATGAGCGCGAAGGCAAGACGCTGCGCCGCCGGGCGGCCGGCTATGCGCACGCCAAGCAGTTCAAGCGCCTGAAGCGCGTGCTGCGCCGCCAGCGCACGATCCTGGGCAGCCTGCTGCGCGAGGTGCGGCGCAAGATGACGGCGCTGCCGCAGGCGGCGCAGGCCGCGTTGACAGTCTGGGTCGAACGCGCCGAGCGCCTGCATGCCCAGAAGCCGCACGACAAGGGCAAGCTGTACGCGCTGCACGCGCCGGAGGTCGAATGCATCGGCAAGGGCAAGGCCCGCCGGCCGTACGAGTTCGGCGTCAAGGTCAGCGTGGCGGTGACTCACCGGCAGGGTTTGATGGTCGGCGCACGCAGCTTCCCCGGCAATCCATATGACGGCCACACACTGGCCGCGCAGCTCGAGCAGACGACCACGCTGCTGCAGGACATCGGCGTGAAGCCGACCACGGCCGTCGTGGACCTGGGCTACCGCGGCGTCGATGCCGAGATCGCGCCCGTGCAGCTCGTCCACCGCGGCAAGAGCAAGACGCTGACGGTCACGCAGCGTGCATGGCTGCGGCGGCGCCAAGCCGTGGAGCCAGCCATCGGGCATCTGAAGGCCGACCACCGCATGGACCGCTGCTGGCTCAAGGGCAGCGAGGGCGATGCGCTGCACGCGGTGCTGTGCGCGGCCGGCTTCAACATCCGCTGGCTGCTGCGGGCCATCGTCCGCCTCGGCTTGGCGGGGCTTTTATCCGCCTTGATGCTGCTGGCCCTCATCGGCCGACTCGCCATCACCGCCCTGACGACCACCGGTGGGCCGTTGCAGTCATCCATGGCGCGTCGGCGTTTGGTCCATCGCGCGGCGGGTGGATGAATTTCGCAGGTCCGAC
>CAKZXL010000843.1 GCA_937883885.1 uncultured Aquincola sp.
CCCTTGGTGTGGCCGCGGCCCAGTTGCAGCAGCTGCACTTCCAGGCTGCCCAGCCACAGCGTCATCTTGCCGGTGAAGGTGATGGTGGGCCAGGTCAGGCCCGGCGGCACGCTTTCGACGTTGCGGAAGAGGCGCGGGAAGCGGCCGATCTCGCTGGCCTTGTCCTGCTCACCGCGCTCGACGATCAAATCGCGCGTGTCCTGGCTGGCGATGATGTGGTCGGCGCCATAGGCGCTGGCGCCCAGCACCCGCACCGCGTGGTAGTGCGTCATCAGCACGTACTTGATCGGCTTGTCGGTCACCTCGCGGATGCGGCGGATCACGTCCTGCGCCATCACCGGCGTGGCCTGGGTGTCCAGCACCATCACCGCGTCGTCACCGATTATCACGCCGGTGTTGGGGTCGCCCTCGGCGGTGTAGGCATAGGCGTTGTCGGACAGCTTGGTGAAGCTGACCTTCTTTTCTTCGAGGTCGGCTTGTGAGGCGAAGGCTTTGCTCATGGCGTTTGACCCAGGTTAACGTGTTCAACGATATCTAATGCCAGCATGCTAGCCAAGCCGTTAGATAATGTCTAACTCATTCGCATAAGTACAAACACCATGGACGACGCCGACGAGGGACGCGGCCCGCGGGGCATCCAGAGCATCGAGGTGGGCGGCCAGCTGCTGCTGGCGCTGGCGCATCACGGCCGGCCGATGCCGCTGAAGGACCTGGCGCGCGAGGCCGGCATGGTGCCGGCCAAGGCCCACCCTTACCTGGTGAGCTTCGGCAAGCTGGGGCTGGTGGAGCAGGAGCCCAGCACCGGCCGCTACGGCCTGGGGCCGCTGGCGCTGCAGCTGGGGCTGATCAGCCTGCAGCAGTACGACCCGGTGCGGCTGGCCACGCCGCTGGCCGACGAGTTGGCGCTGACCACCGGCCATACCGTGGCGCTGGCGGTATGGGGCAACCGCGGGCCCACCATCGTGCGGGTGGCCGAAGCGCCCTCCCCGGTGCATGTGGCCATGCGCCACGGCACCGTGATGAGCATGCGTGGCACCGCCTCGGGCTGGCTGTTCGCGGCCTACCTGCCGGCGGCCGAGGTCGCGCCGCTGCTGGCGCAGGAGCCGGCGCCGCCCGGCTTCGACGACGAACTGGCCGAGGTGCGCTGCCGCGGCCTGGCGCGGGCGGTGGACCTGTCGCTGCCCGGGGTCAGCGCGCTGGCGGTGCCGGTGTTCGACGGCCGCGGCGCGATGGTGCTGAGCATCACCGCCATCGGCCCCAGCGCCACCTTCGACAGCAGCTGGGACGGCGAGTTGGCGGCCGAACTGCGGCGCGTGGCCGGTGGGCTGTCGCGGCGCTTGGGGTGGCAGCCGGTGAAAGAGGGCGCGGTGACTAGGCAGCCAGCCAAGGGTTGAGGACTTGCACGCCCGCCGCTGCATATGGCGCAGTGTCGCGTGCACTGTCCGGCTGGCAAAGCCCGGATGTCGAACAGCAACTCCGCCAGGCTGACGCTCGACACGAACAGGACTTCCGCGGCCTTTTCGTTCAACCGGGCCATGACGGCTGGATGGAGCGATCAGTCAGTCAAAGCTCAGCGGCTGTGCGGGCTCTTTGTCGCGCAGTCTGCCCATCGCAGCCGCGTTCTCGTCGCTCAGCCCCACCTTGCGACCAATGGCGGCCAGGGCATCACCCATCCGCACTCGACCTTGGGGCTTTACGGCGGCGGCCAGGATTTCGCGCACCTCTGCCTCAGTGCTGCGGCCATGCTGCGCCGCTCGTACACGCAGCGCACGATGCACGTCGTCTGGCAGGTTCTTCACGGTCAAGACTGCCATGCTCACAGCCTCTCGCTTGCTGTCAATGACAACATTCTGAGGCTGGCGCATCGCCAGGTCACCCCGGCAACACCACCGGCGCGCTGACCCGGCCGAAAGCGAACACGGCTTCGGGTGCGCCGCGCAGCAGGCCCCAGCGGGCGGCGGCCAGGCGTTCGGCGCGCCAAGGGTCGTCGGCAGCGCCGGGCGCGGCGGCCTGGGCGATGCGCAGGGCGGCATCGGCCAGCAGCAGGCGGGTGC
>CAKZXL010000844.1 GCA_937883885.1 uncultured Aquincola sp.
CTGGTGGCCCAGGTGGGCGATGGCCTGTCGGCCGTGCAGCAGGCGCTGGCGCTGCGGCCGCGCATCTGCTTCCTCGACATCCGCATGCCGGGCATGGACGGGCTGCAGGCCGCGCAGGCGCTGGCCGAGGACTGGCCCGAGGACGCGCCCTTTCCGCTCATCGTGTTCATCACCGCGTATGACCAGTACGCGCTGCAGGCCTTCGAGCGTGAGGCGGTGGACTACCTGCTCAAGCCGGTGGACGCTGCCCGGCTGGCCCAGTGCGTGCAGCGGCTGCAGCGGCTGCTGGTACAGCCCGCCGCGCCGGGCGGCCTGGAGGGCACGCTGGCACAGATCCGCCAGCTGCTGGGCGCCACCGCACCCCAGGCCGCAGCGCCGCGGCTGGACGTCATCCAGGCCGGCGTGGGCCACACGCTGCACATGGTGCCGGTGGACGAGGTGCTGTACTTCGAGGCGGCCGACAAGTACGTGCGCGTGGTCACCGCCGACAAGGAACACCTCATCCGCCTGTCGCTGCGCGAGCTGCTGCCGCAGCTGGACGCGCAGCGCTTCTGGCAGGTGCACCGCGGCCTGGTGGTGCAGGCGCGTGCCATCGCCACTGCCCAGCGCGAGCCCAGCGGCAAGGTGCTGCTGACGCTGCGCGGCCGGCCCGAGACCCTGACCGCCAGCCGGCTGTACGCGCACCTCTTCAAGGGCATGTAGCGGGCCGCGATCGTCGTCGGCGGTAGGGATGGCCCTGGCACATGGGCCTGCGATCATCGCGGCCATAACAAGCACCGCAGGAGATGGGCATGGCCGCGATGGACTACCGCGCCGAAATCCGCTTTGGCGTGGTGATGTATGGCGGCGTGTCGCTGGCCATCTACATCAACGGCGTCACCAACGAGATGTACGAGCTGGCCCGGGCCACGCCGCGCAACCTGGACGGCGGCGCACCGGCCCGCCCGGCCAGCCAGGCGCCCGACACCACCCGCGAGGTATACCGCCGCCTGGCCTGGCTGGTGAATGACCCGCCGCTGCAGCAGCGTTATGCCGACTGGTTGGCCGACCCCGCCGGCAACCCCGATCCGCTGGCCGCCGAAGCCCCGGGCGACCTGCCCACCCGCTTCGTCATCGACGTGATCGCCGGCACTTCGGCCGGCGGCATCAACGGCCTGTTTTTGGGCAAGGCACTGGCCAACGACGAGCCGTTTGCGCCGCTGCGCGAGCTGTGGGTACGCGAAGGCGACATCGGCAGCCTGCTGAACGACCGCCGCAGCTACCAGGCCGACCCCGACATGGAAGGCCTGCCCGACCGCACCGGCGCGCCCACCTCGCTGCTCAACAGCGACCGCATGTACCGCAAGCTGCGCAAGGCGATGGCGCTGATGTCGGGCGCCAATGGCCGCGGCAGCGCGCCTTCGCCCTTCGTCGACGAGCTGGACCTGTTCGTCACCACCACCGACATCCGCGGCTCGCTGGTCACGCTGCGGCTGTTCGACAAGGTGGTGCACGAAAAGCGCCACCGCCAGGTCCTCCGCTTCCGCTACACCGACGACGGCCGCCAGGTGGCGCACAACGACCTGGACCCGCGGCACAACGCCTTTCTCTCGTTCGCGGCGCGCTGCACCTCGTCGTTTCCGTTCGCCTTCGAGCCGATGACGCTGGACGCGCTGCGCCGGCTCGACCGCAACCTGGACACGCAGGCCTTGCGCCAGTGGGACGACTTCTTCACCGGCGTGCCGGTGGCCGAAGTGCAGGCAGGCGGCCACGTCACCCGCGCCTTCGGCGACGGCGGCTACCTGGACAACAAGCCCTTCACCCATGTGGTGGGCACGCTGTCGCAGCGCAGCGCCGCGGTGCCGGTGGAACGCAAGCTGGTCTACATCGAACCCGCGCCCGCCCACCCCGAAACCGATGCCGCCGACCCCGCCACGCCGCCCGATGCACTGACCAATGCGCTGGCGGCGCTGACCAGCATCCCCAGCTACGAGACCATCCGCGAAGACCTGGAAGCGGTGCTGCGCCGCAACCGCCGCATCGAGCGCATCGACCGCATCGTGCGGCTGGGTGAGCGCGACCTCGACGCCGCCGAGGACGATCCGCTGGCCCGCGTGGTGCGCGAGGTGGTGCCCGGCGACGACGACGGCGTGCCGCCCTGGCGCGAGCTGACGATGGAGCGCATGCGCCAGTACTACGGCGACGCTTTCCTGCCCTACAACCGGCTGCGCCAGTACACCGTCACCGACGACATCGCCGACTGCCTGGCCCGTGCCTGGAAGATCGAGCGCAACTCCGACCATGTGTACGCGCTGCGCGCGCTGGTGCGCGCCTGGCGCGAAGAACGCTACAGCGACAAGCCCGGGCTGCCGGTGGACCAGGGCGGCACCTGGGTGGGCACGCTCAACGCCTTCCTCGACGACTACGACCTGGCCTACCGCACCCGGCGCACCGCCTTTCTGCTGCGCCGCATCGACCAGCTCACCCGCCTGGTGGGCCGCCGCCGCCGCGGCCCGCTGGGCGAACTGAGCGAGGCCGACGAAGCCCTGGCCCGCCGCCTGAAGCGCCGCGCCGGGCCCAACCTGATCGACGGCGAGGTGAACGACGCCGAGCTGCACGACCTGCTGATGGCGTTGCACCGGCTGAAGGTGGACCTGTCGCAGGCGCACAGCACGCTGCGCAACCGCGACAGCCTGGGCGGCGTGGACGACCAGCCCGCCGCGCGTGAACGCCGCGGCCGGCTCCGCCAGGAGCTGCAGGACGTGCTGGACCTGCTGCTGCTCAGCCGCACCCACGGCCCCGGCGGCCCCGACGACGTGCCCACGCTCACCACCACCGGCGGTGCCACCGTGCGGGTGCTGTTTCCGCCCGAGCTGCTGAAGCTGCCCTCGGCCACCCGCACGCTGCAGGAAGGCATCTTCCTGCGGGCGCAGGCGCTGCTCAAGCTCACCCGCACCACCGCACTGACCGCGCTGCAGGACGCGCTGGAAGTCGACCTGCAGCGCATCGGCGAGACGGTGCGCGCGCTGGTCAAGGGCCGCCCCGAGGCCGAGCCCGAAGGGGGCGCCCTGGTGTGGCGCCGGCTGGGCGGCCCGCGGCTGGGCGTGGTGGACGCCGGCATCGGCCAGCAGCAGGTGGTGGTCAAGGTGGACGACACCGGCCTGCCCGAGCTGGACACGCCGCTGGCCAAGCAGCTGCGGCGCTTTCTGGGCGAGTACTACCTGCGCTTCGACACCTACGACCAGATGAGCTTTCCGCTGTACTACGACACCGAAAGCGGCGAGCCGGCCACGGTGGAAGTGGTGCGCATCAGCCCCGAAGACGCCACCACGCTGATCGACGAACGCGCCACCGGCCTGCGCAAGCTCGACGGCACCGCGCTGGCCAACTTCGGCGCCTTCCTGCAGCGGCACTGGCGCACCAACGACATCCTGTGGGGCCGGCTCGACGGGGCGGAGCGGCTGATCACCGCGCTGCTGCCCGGCTCGGAGCCGGCCACCCGCAGCGTGCGCGGCACGCTGATCGGCCAGGCCCACCGTGCCATCGTGCGGGAAGCGCTGCGGCCCACGGGCTATGAGCAGATCACCGGCCTCTTGTGCGGCGCGGTGGCCGAGGTGCAGCGCCGCCTGCCGGTGCCCCCGGCCGACGACCCGAACGCCCGGCGCGACCGCCTGCGCCGCCAGCTGGTGGACGGGCTGCAGCCCGGCACGCCGGAGGCCCGCCGCCGGCTCGACCAGGTGGTGGCCTCGCTGCTGGAAGACGACGCGCTGCTGCAGTGGGTGAAGGTGAGCCGCGAGGGCCGGCAGGCGCCCGATCCGGCGCCACTGCTGGACAGCGCGGCCCGCGCCACCACCATCACCGGCCGCCTGCTGCAGACGGTGGTGGCCCAGCGCGGCCAGGACCTGCCAGCGCTGCGCTGGGTGGCGCGGCTGGGGCTGGCCGGCCAGGGCCTGCTGGCGGTGTCCTTGCCCGGCAGCCTGCGCGCCCGCTGGTGGTCGCACGTGATGAAGGTGCTTTACGCCTTCCTGCTGGTGATGCTGGCGGCCGGGCTGTTGCTGGCCTCGGAGCCGGTGCGCACCGCCGCCGTCACCGCGCTGGGCGTGGTGGCCACGCTGCACCTGGCGATGCTGCTGGTGGCCGACGTGCTCAAGTCACGCCGCAGCTGGAAGGCCAAGAGCGCCTGGGCGTTGGGCGTGCCGCTGGTGGTGCTCGCGGCGCTGGGGGTGCTGGCCTTGGCCCGGGTGGGCTGGCGCGCGCTGCTGGGGCTGTAGGCGCGGGCGTGCCTGTGCAGGCGCCCCAGCGCCTCAGGGCGCCGAAGTGTCCTGCGAGACGCGAACGATCCGATCGTCCGCTTGCCAGTGCGCCACCGCCGCGGCGGTGGCCTGCGCATCGTCCAGCGCCTGCGCCAGATCGGCGTCGGCCGGCAGCGGGTCGGGGGCGCTGGCGGCCACCAGCACCGCAAAGGCCAGCCAGCCGAACACCGACACCGCGATGAAGGCGCGCAAGGCTCTCATGCGGCCGGGGGCGCGTTCGTCCCGCAGCTCCTGACATTCCGGGAACGGGACGGGTTGTTGCGAAGACGCCATGATCTGCTTCCCTGCTGTGAACATTATCACTGTAGGAAGTCTTGAGACAGGGCGCCTCCCTCTAGAGAGGGACGTCTGAAGAGGGCCCGTCAGCGGCCGCCGTGGCGGTAGCCGTCCCAGCCGCGGCCCTCGTAGCCGCGGTCGGCCCAGCGACCGCCATGCCAATGGCGCGGTGCCCGTTGCGGCACCACCACATACGCCGGCGGCGGCGCCGGCCGGTAGTAGCGCACCGGCGGCGGCGGGGGCGCATACAGCACCGGCGCGGGCTGGTACACCGGGTAGGCGGGCACCGCCACCACCGGCGCCGGCTGGTACATCACGGCCGGCGGGGCGTAGTAGCGCACCGGCGGGGCGTTGGAAATGACGGTGCCCACGCCCACGCCGGCCACCGGCGCGTTGATGCCGACCGACCAATACACGTCACGGGCCTGCGCCGCGCCGGCGGCCAGCACGCCCGCCGATAGCAGCACGGCGGCGCTCAAGGTCTTGCGAAGGCTCATGGAAATGCTCCTGATGACTGACTACCCTGATTGAACGCGCCAAGCGCCCTCCGGTGCACCA
>CAKZXL010000845.1 GCA_937883885.1 uncultured Aquincola sp.
AAGGCATGGCCCGCGGGCAGCCGGCCCACCCATTGCAGCCGCGCGGGCGGCACGCCGGCCGCGACGTAGAAATCGCGGGTGGCGGCCATCACCGGCGGCTTCACGGTTTCGTCATGGGTGCCGCTGAACAGGTAGATGCGCTGGGCGGCCAGCCCCGCCGCGGGATCGATCTGGCCCAGCGCGGCCTGCATCAAGGCCGCGCCCCAGGAAGCGCTGCCCACCGGCGCACCGCCCATGCACCCCTCGATGCCGCCGTTGACCGGCAACCAGGCACACAGGTAGGGCCCGCCCGCGATGACGGCGACACCCCGCACGCTGGCCGAGAAGGCCACGCCGTACTGCACGGCCATGAAGCCGCCCGACGACAGGCCGGAGACGGTGGTGCGGTTGGCGTCCGCGTGCAAAACCGGCAGGTCGTCAGCGGCGCGTGCTGCGCCAGCCGCCGCCAACGCCAGCAGCAGGGCGGCCAGCAAGGGCGCGCGCCTGGCCAGGCGCAGCCAATGCATTGGCGGGTGGGGCCAAGAGTTGTTGCGGTGCAGCATGGGCCGCAGCATCCTGCGGTGCCGGCCGCCGCGCATCCATCAAAGTGTGGATGAGGCCACCTGCGCGAGCGATACACCGCTGGACTGGCCCACGCGGGCCGCCGGCCCGGCCAGCCAGGCCCGGGCTTCGGCGCGGCCGGCATCGCGCAGGCGCTGCAGAAAGGGCAGGTGGGCGATCAGCCGCGTTTCGCCATGCAACGCGGCCAGCGTGGCCTGGCCGTCCACCAGGTGCCAGCGGGCGCGTGCCAGGCGGCCGGCCAGGCCGGGCTGCGGCCACCACGGCTGGCCGAGGGCGGACTGCATCTCATGCAGCAGCGCCAGCTCGCGCAGAAAGGGCGCCTGGAAGGCGATGTCCATGGCCCGCTCGCGGATCTCGGCGGCGCTGCGCGGTGTGCTGGCGTGGCTGCGCGGGGCCAGCAGCACCAGCAGTGTGTCGGGCGCGCAGGCCCGGTCTTGCAGCAGCGGCAGCAGCGCGGGGTTGGCGCTGTAGCCGCCGTCCCAGTAGGGCTGGCCGTCCACCAGCACCGTGTGGTGCAGCGTGGGCAGGCAGGCCGAGGCCAGCACCGCCTCCACGCTGAGCCGCGGGCGCTCGAACACCTGCAGCCGGCCGCTGTTGACCTCGGTGGCGGCGATCTTCAGCCGCGGGCCGCGGTGTTGGGCGCGCAGGCGCTCGAAGTCCACCTGCTCTGCCAGCACGTCGCGCAGCGGGTTGCGGTCCAGCGGGTTGAGCTGGTGCGGCGCAAAGGCCTGGGTCCAGCGCATCAGCAGCCGGGCGGCCGGGCTCAGGCTGGGCGACTCGTCGGCGCCGGTGGTCAGCCATTCAAAGGGCAGGTGGCTGCCGATGGCGGTCCAGAAGCGGTCGAGCGCGGCGCGGGCACCGTCGGTGCCGCCGGCCATCAGGCCCTGCGCCAGCACCACCGCATTCATCGCGCCGGCGCTGCTGCCGCTCAGCGCCTGCAGCGTGAAGCGGTCGGCTTCCAGCAGCGCATCGAGCACGCCCCAGGTGAAGGCGCCGTGGGCGCCGCCGCCCTGCAGCGCCAGGTTCAGCGGTGTTCTTGCGGCGCCGCGCCGCCATGTCAACAACGAAGACAAGCCCATCGGCCCAGCATGCCACGCGGGTGTGGCAGCCGGCCCGCCGGCACCCCCCTCCTAGAATCGGGCCGATGCAAGACGACCCGCTGCTGCGCAACCTGAACCCTGAACAACTGGCCGCGGTGACGCTGCCGGCCCAGCCGGCCCTGATCCTGGCCGGTGCCGGTTCGGGCAAGACCCGCGTGCTGACCACCCGCATCGCCTGGCTGCTGCAGCAGGGCGCCATCACGCCCGGCGGCGTGATGGCCGTCACCTTCACCAACAAGGCCGCCAAGGAGATGATGACGCGGCTGTCAGCCATGCTGCCCGTCAATGTGCGCGGCATGTGGATCGGCACCTTCCACGGCCTGTGCAACCGCTTCCTGCGCGCGCACTGGAAGCTGGCCGGCCTGCCGCAGTCGTTCCAGATCCTGGACACGGCCGACCAGCTGTCGGCGGTCAAGCGCATCGTCAAGGCGATGAACCTGGACGAAGAGCGCTACGTGCCCAAGCAGCTGAGCTGGTTCATTGCCGGCAGCAAGGAAGAAGGCCTGCGCCCGCGCGACGTGCCGGTGCGCGACGAGCACACCCGCAAGATGGTGGAGGTGTACCAGGCTTACGAAGACCAGTGCCAGCGTGAAGGCGTGGTGGACTTCGCCGAGCTGATGCTGCGCACCTATGAGCTGCTGCGCGACAACGACCCGCTGCGTGCGCACTACCAGCACCGTTTCAGCCATGTGCTGGTGGACGAGTTTCAAGATACCAACCGGCTGCAGTACGCGTGGCTGAAGATGTTCGCGCCCCCGGGCAACGGTCAGGGCGTGTTCGCGGTGGGCGACGACGACCAGAGCATCTACGGCTTCCGCGGTGCGCTGGTGGGCAACATGGCCGACTTCGAGCGCGAGTACCGCGTCGAGCGCGTGGTCAAGCTGGAGCAGAACTACCGCTCCTTCGGCAACATCCTTGACGCTGCCAATGCGCTGATCGCCCACAACAGCCGCCGCCTGGGCAAGAACCTGCGCACCGATGCCGGCCCCGGCGAGCCGGTACGCGTGGTGGAAAGCACCAGCGACTTCGGCGAGGCGCAGTGGGTGCTGGAAGAGATCCAGCAGCTGCACCGCGGCGGCCTGGCGCGCAAGGAAATCGCGCTGCTCTACCGCAGCAATGCGCAGTCGCGGGTGATCGAAAGCGCGCTGTTCAATGCCGGCATTCCGTACCGCGTGTACGGCGGCCTGCGCTTTTTCGAGCGGGCCGAAGTCAAGCATGCGCTGGCCTACCTGCGCCTGATCGAGAACCCGAACGACGACACCAGCTTCTTGCGGGTGGTCAACTTCCCGGCCCGCGGCATCGGCGCGCGCACCATCGAGCAGCTGCAGGATGCCGCCCGCGGCACCGGCCGCAGCCTGTACCAGAGCGTGGGCGCGGTGGGCGGCAAGGGCGGCAGCAACCTGGCGGGCTTCGTCGGCATCATCGAAGGCCTGCGCGAGCGCACCCGCGGCCTGACGCTGCGCGAGATCATCGAGCACATGCTGCAGGACGCCGGCCTGATCGACTTCTACCGCACCGAGAAGGAAGGCCAGGACCGCATCGAGAACCTGGAAGAACTGGTCAACGCGGCCGAAGCCTTCGTCACGCAGGAAGGCTTCGGCAAGGACGCGGTGGCGCTGCCGGTGGACGAGCATGCGCCCGGCACGCTGAGAGGCGATGCGCCCGCACCCGGCCCCGACCTGACGCCCGATGCCGAGACCGGCGAGATCGTCTCGCCGCTGGCCGCCTTCCTCACCCACGCGGCGCTGGAGGCCGGCGACAACCAGGCCCAGGCCGGCCAGGACGCGGTGCAGCTGATGACGGTGCACTCGGCCAAGGGGCTGGAGTTCGATGCGGTGTTCATCACCGGCATGGAGGAGGGCCTGTTCCCGCACGAGAACGCGCTGAGCGACAGCGACGGCCTGGAAGAAGAACGGCGGCTGATGTATGTGGCCATCACCCGGGCGCGGCAGCGGCTGTACCTCAGCTTCAGCCAGACCCGCATGCTGCACGGCCAGACGCGCTACAACGTCAAGAGCCGCTTCTTCGAGGAGCTGCCCGAGCATGCGCTGAAGTGGCTCACGCCCAAGCAGCAGGGCTTCGGCTCGGGTTTTGCGCGCGAATACCAGCAGGCCTGGCAGCGCGGCAGCGGCTTCGGCTCGATGGTGGGCGCGGGCCGCGTGGCCCCGGCGCCGCCACCGCTGGTGCCCAAGGCACCCAGCCATGGCCTGCGGGTGGGCCAGTCGGTGTTCCACACCAAGTTCGGCGAAGGGTTGATCCTGACGCTGGAAGGCCAGGGCGACGATGCCCGCGCGCAGGTGAACTTCGGCCGCCACGGCATGAAGTGGCTGGCGCTGTCGGTGGCCAAGCTCACGCCGGTGGATTGACCGGTTCCAGCCACCGCAACAGCAGCCCGTACAGCGCCGGCGGGTCCACCGGCTTGCTGATGAAATCGTCCATGCCGGCAGCCTGGCACTGGGCGCGGTCTTCGGCAAAGGCGTTGGCGGTCATCGCGATCACCGGCAGCGTGGCCGAGGGCAGCTGGCGGCGGATGGCGCGGCAGGCGTCCAGGCCGTCCAGCACCGGCATCTGCATGTCCATCAGCACCAGGCGGTAGCCACCTTGCAGCGCCATCGCCACGGCCATGTCGCCGTTGGTGGCCACGTCCACCAGCAGGCCCGCTTCCTCCAGGATGGCCTGCGCCACCTCGGCATTGACGGGGTTGTCCTCGGCCACCAGCACCCGCGTGCCGGCATGGCGGCGGCGCAGCGCCTCTTCCGCATCGCCCTCGGGCCGCGGCGCCGCGGCATCGACGTCGGCCGCTGAACGCTGCAGCCGCGCCGTGAACCAGAAGGTGCTGCCACCGCCCGGCCGGCTGGTGGCGCCGGCCTCACCGCCCATCAGCGTGGCCAGCCGGCGGGTGATGGCCAGGCCCAGCCCGGTGCCACCGGCGCGCCGCGTGCGGGCGCGGTCGGCCTGCTCGAAGGGCTCGAACAGGCGCGGCATGGCCTCGGGGTCGATGCCGGTGCCGCTGTCTTCGACCTCGAAGCGCAGCAGCGCGCTGCGACTGTCTTTTTCCAGCAGGCGCGCGCGCAAGGTCACGCTGCCGCGGTCGGTGAACTTGATGGCGTTGTTCGCGTAGTTCAACAGGGCCTGCTGCAGCCGCGTGGGGTCGCCCAGCAGGTCGCGCGGCATGTGTTCCACCTCGCTGTGCAGCCGCAGTTGCCGCGCGTCCGCGCGCTCGCCCAGCATCGACAGCACGTTGGACACCATGGCCTCGACCCGCAGCGGCACCGCTTCCAGCGTCATCTTGCCGGCTTCGATCTTCGACAGGTCGAGCACGGCATTCAGCACCTCCAGCAGGTGGCGGGCCGCCACTTCCAGCTTGAGCAGGCGGTCGGCCTGCCGCGGGCTCAGGTCCTCGCGCCGGATCAGGTGGGCCATGCCGATCATCGCGTTCAGCGGCGTGCGTATCTCGTGGCTCATGTTGGCCAGGAAGGCGGTCTTGGCCAAGCTGGCGGCCTCGGCGCGCTGGCGCGCCTCGGCCAACTGGGCGGTGCGGCGCTCCACCGTCTCTTCCAGCTGCTGGCGGTGGGCGTCCAGCGCCTGCTGGGCCTGCCGGCGGTCGGCTTCGCGGTCGAAGTTGTCCAGCGCAAAGCTGACGTTGGCCGCCAGGTCCACCAGCAGGTGCTGGGTTTCGGGGTCGAAGGCCTGGGTATCGCCGGCGCAGATGGTCAGCGCAGCCACCACGCGCCCGCCACGGCGCACCGGCAGCGTGGCCAGGGCCTGCAACTCGGCCTGCCGGGCCGCGCCTTGCCAGGCCTGGGCGGGTGCGTCGGCGGGCAGTTGCTGGCACCACAGCGGCTCGCCGCTGCGCAGAGCCTGCTCGTCGGGCGCCTGGCCGGCGGTAAGGGTGGAGGTGCCGGCCGCCAGCAGGCGCTGCGGCAGGTCCGCGGGCTCGCCGGCCTGGGCCTGAAGCTGCAGGCGGCCATCGGCATCGGCCAGGCTGACCCAGGCCAGGCGCATGCCGGCCGCTTCGACGATGGCGTCGCACACCGCAGCGAACAGCGCGGCCTGGCTGTCGCTGCGCGCCACCGCTGCGTTGCACTGCGACAGGCAGCGGTAGAAGCCAGCCTGCCGCACGACCTTGGCTCGCGCAGCCATGGTGTCGGTGACGTCGAGCGCCACGCCGTCCCAGAAGACGGCGCCGTCCGGGCGGCGCTGCGGGTGCGATCGCACGTCCAGCCAGCGCACGCTGCCGTCAGGCAGCTTGAAGCGCTGCGTGGCGTGGAAGTCGGTCAGCTGGGCGGCGCTGCGGGCCTCTTCCTCGGCGTAGCGCGGTTGCATCTCGGGCGCCAGCATCGCGAACAGCGGGCTGGCGTCCCGCATCACGTCGGCCGGGGACAGGCCGAAGGTGCGCTGGATGCCGCTGCTGACATGGTCGAAGCGGCGGTGGCCATCGGCCAGTGTGTAGCGGTAGAGGAAGCCGGCCGGCAGGTTGTCGCCCATCAGCCGCAGCTGCTGTTCGCGCTGCTGCAGGTCGGCCGCGCCGGCCCGGTGGTCTGCCTCGATGCGCTGGGAGTTGATGCTCACCAGCGTCAATGTCACCAGCTGCACCGACAGGATCTGCGCCAGCGCGTACACGCTGCCGAAGCTCTTGAGGGTTTCGAAGGCGGTGCTGACGTCGGCCAGCTCCTGGGCCGCGCGCACCAGCGTGATCAGCACGAACAGCAGCAGCCACAGCGCCAGCAGCCGGTCGTTGGAGCCGAAGTAGGGCGGGCGCCGCCACAAGGTGACGGCCACGGTGGCGCTGTTGATAGCGGCCGAGAAGAGGCAATAGCAGACGATGCGGGCGGCCAGCTGTCCGGCGTCCAGGCTCAGGTAGCCGAAGGGCAGCAGGAACAGCAGCGCCACCGTCGCCTCCAGCGCCGGGCCGACGCGCCAGCCGCGGAACCGCAGCATGCCGCGCAGCAGCATCAGGTGGCCGGCCATCAGCACCGCATTGCGGCCGACCCGGGTGGCCCACGTGGCGGGCAGCACGCCGGGCACCAGCAGCGCCGCGCCCAGCGCCAGGCAGGCGATGCCGCCCGTCCAGAAGCCGAAGCCGGGGTAGGTCTTGCGGGTGCACAGCACCACGGCCATCACCACGGCGGCTGCCGAAGACAGCAGCGCGTTGGTGATCAACAGCGTGGTCGCATCCACAGTGGAGGTCCCTGATCCCGGTTGGAGATGCATCGTAAGGCGCCCTGCGGCGGGGGCGCCAGGGCCCTGGCCGCGGACCGCCCACCGGGCTCGCCCAATTGGTTGCTTTACGCACGCATTCGTGCGCGCAACGTGGCTTCACATGGGCACGATCGTTGCGTTCTGCCGGCACCTGCCCGTGTGACGGTCTTCCTCGTGGTGAGGCGCCGGCGCGGGTGGCAGGAGCAGTACCCGATGACCCGAACCCCCGACTCCACGTTCTTCGCAGGCCGCCGCCGCTGGCTGGCCCTGGGCAGCAGCAGCCTGATGCTGGCCGTGCTCGCCGCCTGCGGCGGCGACGACGATGGCGTCACCCTCGACCCCAACCGCAAGCCCTTTCCGCTGGTGGAAGCCACGGTGGCCCAGTTCCACGACGCGATGAGCAAGGGCCAGGTGTCCTGCCGCGACATCGTGCAGGGTTACCTGAAACGGATATCCGCCTACGACAAGGACCCGAGCGCCGCTTTTCCGAACAGCCCCGCGCTGCGCAGCGTGATCCTGGCCAACCCGCAGGCGCTGGCCGAGGCTGATGCGCTGGACCAGCGCTACTTCGGCAGCGGTCGCCTGGCCGGCCCGCTGCACTGCGTGCCGGTGATCGTCAAGGACAACGTGGACACCGGCGACATGCCCACCACCGCCGGCTCGCTGGCGCTGGCGGCCAACCAGCCGCCCGACGACGCCTACATCGTCAAGAACATCAAGGCCCAGGGCGGCATCGTCATCGGCAAGGCCAACCTCGACGAGTTCGCCTTTGGCTTCGGCGGCAACTCGGCGCTGGGCGGGCGCGTGGCCAATGCCTACATCCCGGCCAACAGCCCGGGCGGCTCTTCTTCGGGCACCGGCACCGCGGTGGCGGCCAGCTTCGCGATGATCGGCATCGGAACCGACACCGGCGGTTCGGTGCGCGTGCCCTCGGCGGTGGAGGGCCTCTTCGGCATCCGGCCGACGCTGCGGCTGGTCAGCCAGGACGGCATCGTGCCGCTGGCCCATTCGCAGGACACCGCCGGCCCGCTGTGCCGCGCAGTGGCCGACTGCGCCCTGCTGCTCGACGCGATGGTGGGCTACGACGCCAGCCCCTTCAGCGGCCAGCGCAGCGCCAAGGCCTATGACGCGCCGCTGGTGGCCAATGCATCGGCCTACGCCAGCCTGACGCAGGTGCCCAAGAGCTACACCGCCGAGCTGAAGGCCGATGGCCTGA
>CAKZXL010000846.1 GCA_937883885.1 uncultured Aquincola sp.
CCGATGCCTGGCCCAAGTTCACCCGCAACAAGAGCGAGCAGTTCGAGGCGCGGCTGGCGATGGTGGAAGTGCTGCCAAGCCCCAGCGTGTTCTTCACCGGCATGGCCGGCAGCCGCCTGCCGATCGTGGTGTCGCACGGCGAAGGCTTTGCCGACTTCTCTCAGCGCGGCGACGCGGCCCGCGTGCAGCGCGCGATGCGCTATGTCGACCACCGCGGCCAGCCCACCGAAGCCTACCCGGCCAACCCCAACGGAAGCCCGGATGGCCTGACCTCCGTCACCACGGCCGACGGCCGCTTCACCGCGCTGATGCCGCACCCGGAACGCGTGTTCCGCAACGTGCAGATGAGCTGGGCCGCCGGCGACGTGTCAGCCCACAGCCCCTGGCTGCGGATGTTCCACAACGCGCGCAGGGCGTTGGGCTGATCCCACAAGTTCACCGCTTGCCGATATGCATTAGATATGCATAATCGGCGGCGATGGACATCGAGTTCGATCCGGCCAAGGCGAAGACGAACTTGGTCAAACACAGGGTCAGCTTCGCCCATGCGGAACAGGCGCTGCGCGACCCTTACGCATGGACGATCGAGGACCCTGACGCCACAGGCGAGGCCAGGTTTGTCACGCTGGGGATGGATGCACTCGGGCGGCTTCTTGTCGTCGTCCACACGCCGCGCGGGGACCGAACCCGGTTGATCTCAGCACGCAAGGCCAGTAAGGGCGAGTCGGAGCAATACGGTGCGTAAGGAGTACGACTTTTCAAGCGCCAAGCGAGGTGCGGCGGTCCCGTCGCCGGGGAAAACTCGGATCACGATCATGCTGGACGACGACCTGATCGAGTTCTTCCGCGCCAAGGCGGAAGCGCAGGGTACCGGGTATCAAACGATGATCAATGCCACGCTCAGGGCCACGGTGGCCGAAGAGCAGGGCCATTCATCGGAGAACGAGCCCCTCACGGTGGCCGCCCTGCGACGCGTCTTGCGGGAAGAGCTTCATTCGTAGGGCAACGGGGGGTCGATCAGCCCGCCACCGCCTCGAACCGCCCGCTGGCGGCCGAGGCGAACAGTGCGTCGATCACCCGCATGCCGGCCTCGGCTTCGTCCAGGCCGGCAGCGGTGGGAGCTTCTTCGCGCACCGCGCGTGAGAAGCTCTCCATCTGCAGCAGGTACTGGTCGGCGGGCGGCAGGTCGATGGTGCGCAGTCCGGCGGCGTCTTCCACCCAATAGCGGCTGGCCGCGCCCTGCGGCGCATTGAAGGGCATCTCCATCTCCAGCCGACCCTGGGTGCCCACCAGGTGCAGCCGCTGGTAGCGGTGGGCCTGGGTGCTGACGCTGAAC
>CAKZXL010000847.1 GCA_937883885.1 uncultured Aquincola sp.
ATGTGCGGGCCAAAACGACCTGAACTCGAGCGCATCAGGCGTCGGCAAGACAGAACGTCGAAATCGCCGGCTTGTTCAGCGTAGCCCTAACTTGCTCAATCGCGAGTTTTTGATGAGCCAGCCAGACAGGGTCTGTGGGTGGGCGACATTACCTACATCGCCACCGACGAGGGCTGGCTGTTCCTGGCTGTTGCGATCGACTTGTTCAGCCGCCAGGTGGTGGGCTGGGCGATGCGTCAGAACATGACGCGCGAGTTGGTCATCGATGCACTGCGCATGGCCTGGTTCAACACCATCCGGCCAAGGGCACGGCCTGGTCTTCCACAGCGACCGGGGCAGTCCGTACGCCAGCAAGGACTTACGCGACGTGCTCACCGAATACGGCATCACCGCCTCAATGAGCCGGCGCGGCAACTGCTGAGACAACGCCTGCAGCAAAAGCTTGTTCGGCTCGCTGAAGGTCGAGCGGCTGCACGGCCAGCGCTTGACGACCAGGCGCCAGGCCAACCACTTGGTACAACCGAACCCGACTGCACTCGACGCTCGCCTACGTCAGCCCGATGCAGTTCGAAGAATACTGGCTCGCCGGCCAACCCCGGCAAGCCAGCGCGTAGTCCAGCTATGGGATACGGAATCCAGGGGCAGGGTCACTGCAGCGCGCCGCCCTCCTCCTCCATTCCACACGCATGTCGCGCGCACGGCAACAAGAGCGACACCCACGGCTCTTTACTCGTTAGCCTGCAGCTGTCGGCAAAACAATGCCATAAGAGCACTGAGGTGGTGTCGAGGATATTAGGCCGGTAACGCTGGCAAAATCAGGTTGTGAAATCAATCAGTAATCTGCATCGGTTGCTGCGGCGGCGGCGCGCTCTGCTGCTGGCGGGGCTCGGGTTTGGCTGGACAAGATCCACGCGCGCTGAACACGTTTCGTCCCCCTCAGCCATGCCAGATAAGCCCGCGCTAGCCGAGCCAAGCCGGAACCTCGGAATAGTCGTGATCGCAGACCGCGTCGACCTGCCGCTTCAAGCAAGCCGCAGCACGCTGACGTTGCTGCTGCCCCCTGAACCGGTTCCCCGCTACTTGACGCTGGAATTTTGGTTGGCGCCGCGGTTGATGCGGGCCAGGCTGGAGGGCCCAGACGGTCGCCGTATCGACCTGCTGCCGCAGGTGCGGCGGCTGCCAGCCGAGCAGTCCGCCCATCCTGACCGTGGCAGCTTTCATGTGTTCGGCGACATTGTCCGCGCACCGGCCGCTGGCGCTTGGCGGTTGGTGCTGGACCACGCATCAGCACCGCAGGCGGGAGGAGTTTGGGTGCAGGCCGTACTTCAGCCGCGTTTCCGTGCACAAATAGAGACCATGGGAACGTCGCCGTTGCGCAGCGGTGTCGACGTGGACGTACGCGTGACATTGACAGACTACGGTGTGCCTGACGCCACTGCGCAGCCCGGTCCGCTGCGGGTACAGGGGCCCGAAGGCCGGTCGTTCGAGGCTGACTTGCGGCGGCTCGGCGAGCCCGGCCGCCATGAAGCGCGTATTCCGCTGCCGTCGCCGGGCATGCTCAAGCTGGCTGTCGAAGCTATCTGGCCGGCCACTGGCGCCCGGGCTGAGGGCCAGACGACAGTCGAAGTAGGGGCCGGCACGCCGAACGTAGCGCCCAGCGCGACGCTGGCTCTCGACGCCCGGCCAGAATGGGGGCCGGGCGGCTGTCTCCGGAGCCTCATATTCAGCACCGAGTGGACGGCCCCTGCGCCGGGTGTCTACGTGCTGGCGCTGTTGTTTCGCGACCGCCAGGGCCGCGATTGGCGCGTCAGCGGCAGCACCCAGGTTCCCGGCGCGGGGCCGGTTGTTCTTGAGGCGCTGGCCCGGAGTACGCAACTCGCGCAGTGGCAAGGCGGGCCGATGCGCGAAGCGGTATCGGTCGAAGTCGTGCAGGCTAGCGGCGAGAGCCCAGTGCTGCTGCGCCGCGCCGCCATCGCGCTACGGCGCCCCTTCGAGCCGCCGGCCACCTGTCGTTGAGTCCAGGACCAAGCCGCCGGGTGCCTCGGCTGCCGCCGTTCAGCGCGGGCAACTGCCTGCCGCGCAATACAGTCGCTGAAGCAGCTGCACGTCGCGTAAGTCGATCAGGCCGTTGCGATCCAAGTCGCGCCTGTCACCTGGACTGATTGAACGCACGTTGCGGAAGCTGGCCAGCAGGTCGCGGTCTGCAGCATCGACGCTGCCGTCGCCGTTCAGGTCGCCGCGGATCGTCGGGGTGAACTGCCAGCGCAACAACGGACCCGATCCGTCGATCACAGACACTGACGCAGAGCCCGCCGGGCCGAGCACCAGCACCGACTCGACCTGGAACGGCCCGTCGGCGGCCTGCAGGCTGGTGGCTGGCACATTAACCGAGATCGGAGTCGTCCCCACGGTCAGATTCGGCGCGAGCGAGAAGGCAGCCACTTGCTGGCGCTCGCCGCCCGTCACACGGAACGACACGCGGTAGTTACCAGCGACGGTGACGCCGACCGGGAACGATATGTTCAGCGCGCTGATGTACCCGTTGGTGACGACTGGCGTTACCGTTGCGTCCGAGCCGATGCGAACGGCTTCCTGGCACAACGCTGATAGGGTGACGGCCGCCGTGACCGCGGCGTCGCTGGCACTGGCCTCCAGCGTCGTGCCATCGGCAGAGTTAACCACGATTTGAACCAGCTCGACGGTGTACGGACCGTCAGCGGCAAGTTCGTTGCGTATGTCGTTGGCAGGAAAGTCCAAGGTCAGCGGCAGTGTGCCCGGCGTCGCTGATAGGCTCTGCGTGCGCGTGATTCGGCGGCCATTGGCTGCGCGTAGCGTGGCCTTAGCGACGACCTGCCCGGCTGTCAGCAAGGCCGTGCTCAACGAGACGGTGTGGGCCGCCACACAGTTTCTCGGTCCGGTCCGCACACCGGCGCCGATACCGGTAAGGCTGAGCTTAGGCGGAGAAACCAGGGCCACTGCACGCGTCTCCCGCAGCACCGGGCTGCCGTTGGGCGCGTTGAACTGAGCCCGGCCCTGGAACAGGTAGGTACCCACCTCTTCAAAGACCAATGCGCCGGTGTAGAGGCCGTCGTTGGCCCGTGCATCGCCGCTTCCGCTACGCGCCGCGTCGTTGGCGGCGAGGTCGATCGTTTGGCCGCTGGGTGATCGCGCCGTCAGCGACACCGCCGCGCCGGTCACCGGGTTGTCACCGTTCAGCAGGAATAGGCTTGCCGCAATAGCGTCGCCCTGCCGGAACTGCGTGCCGCCGAGTAGCACGGCAGCGCGGATGGGGCTATCAAGGAAGGCAGTGACGCCGACCACCGTGCGCTGCGTTGCCGGAGCGAAGTTCACGCGTAGGCGCCAGATGCCGTTCGACGGCAGGTCCAGCCACGGTGTGTAAAGCGCTGCGCCCGGCAGCGCCGGCTGCTGGGCGCTGCCACTAAGCAAGGTGGCTTGATTTAGCGCGACTGGCGCGCCGGCCGGATTCAGCAGCGTGAACTGCGGACTGGGAACAGGCGCCAACACCTGCAGCTGCAGGCGCGTTGCCTCGCTCACCGGCACGGCGATTTCGACGGAAGTCTGACCAGGCAGGACGTCGGCCTCGTAGAAGGCCGGCGAGCCCACCGGCACGACGGTTTTCTCACCGGTCTGTGCCTCCGCTCCAACGCTCAACAGCAATGCGAGCGCGGCCAGGGCCAGATTGTGGATCCAGGGTGCGAACATGGTGCCTCCAGCAGACGGTCCGGCGGGCTGTGTCACTCGAGCGGCAGGATGCGCTTGAGCAGTTCCTGCACGTTGCTTCGCCGCTTGACCTCGCTGTGGTTGGTGCCGGCGTTGGTTGTGACGGCGCTGCCGTAGCCTGGGTGGGCGCTGCCAACGGTCACGACTGCATCGTTCGGCTGAGGCCCGCTGCTGGGCACGACGTCGTATGTCAGCGTGACCAGCGGCACCGGGAAGCAACCTCCGCGCGTGCATACAACGCCCTGCGTCGTGACCCGCGAGACCTCCTTGGCCGATGCCACGTTGCACATCACCATGTAGGCGTTCTGCAGGCTGCTGGTGATGTAGCCAAACAGGATCGCGTTGGCGAAGCTCGGGATCATCTGGTCCAGCTCGGCGCGGGTCGGCTCTCGCTGGCAGTTCGGCCCGGCATCTGCTGCCACCGTAAAGGTGTTCGGCACATTGCCGCGCTGGCGGAGTCTCAGCGCTGCCTCAGCCGACTGCGTGGTCAGGTCACCCAGGCCCGGTTGCTGAGGCCCCTGGCCGAGGACGTTGGTGCCGAAGGCCGCGAGCGAGCGGTTCACAAACTCCGCGGCGTACCCACCCGGGTCGCGACCGGTCTGTACGTAGGTGTTCGCCTGTACGAGCTGGATGAGCTGCACGTCGGCTACGGAACTGCCCCGGTGCGGCGTGCTTAGCGTGCCCAGGCCCAACACCTCGAACTCGGTGGGATTAAGGTAAGCCAGGTACTGCGAGTCAAGGCCGCCCTTACTATGCGCGATGATGTTGACCTTCTTGGCCAGCATCGGCTGTAGATAGGCCGCGATCTGGGAGCGCAGCTCGCCAGCGTTGTCCGCGACGCGGCCGCTGGAGTTGGACGTCGAGAATCGGGTGAAGCGCACGCCAGTGCGCGTCAATTCGTCGAGCACGCCGTCGGCGGAAGCTTGATCCCATGTTGACGCGTCGGCCGCAATGCCATGCGCCAGCACGATTGGGAAGGCAGCGCGAAACTCAACCGCCACCCAATCCACCGACATGCACCAGTTGTCCTGGCCCGGGGGGCTGGCCTGGTCGATGTCAATGCGGATCTCGTTGATCGGTCCGCTGGTCAACGAGGTCGAGAACTTCAGTTGACTGACCTCGACCTGAGCGGCCGCGCCGGCACCCCAAGCATCCGTCCAAGTGTTGTTGGCCCCGGTCAGAGTCAAGATTCGGCGGCCGTTCAGCGATACGTAGTCGACCTCGCCAGAGGCGCTGTCGATATCGAACACCGGCATCGACAGCGTCACGAAGCGGTCAAGCACCTTCTTGTCAATCAGCTTCTGCGGGTCTTTCAGCGTCCCGTCCGCGTTCAGCTCTGCCGGGTTCATCGTTGCAAACACCCGGAACTGAATGACCAAAGGGCCTTCGGACCGGAACGTGCATCCGGTATCGAGGCCAGGGCCGCTGTTGATGACGTAGCGGCCCCAGCGCTGCTCGGGTGGCTGGAATGGCGAAGACGTCTGCGCGGCGGCCCCCGCAGCCAGCATGAAACTGCATACAGCGATCGCAAAGCGACGCAGTGCGCGCTGATAAGGCGAGGACGCAGACATTGGGAACGCTCCTTCAGCGAGGCTGAACCTTGACGCGCTCAAGGCGCAGCGCGTCGCCATTACGACGGACGCTGGCCGTTATGCGATCGCCCTCAGCTACTGTGCCGGGACTGACCGAGTAGGTGTCGGCGCGCCCGCTGTCGAGGCGCACTGTCACGCGACCTCCGTGCACGCGCGAGACCACGCCACTGATCTGTACGTCTTCGGGGACATTCGTGTCTGCGGCGGGGGCTGCTTGCACCGGCGGCAGGGTCAGCAGGATCGCCAGCAGCGTGGCGGTAGATAGCATGTTCACGCGCATGAAGCATCTCCCAGGCGCGCTGACGAGCGCGTGATATGGCGCACCGCGCCAGTCAGTCCTAGCGCAAGCGCGGCTAGCAGGAGCGTGGAGGGTTCAGGCACGGTGCCCGGAGACCCTGAGCCAATCTCGAAATCCACACGCGATGTTGTAAAGCCCGGCCGCAGGTCGACAAGCGGATCGCTGGACCCAAAGAGCAGGAACGGGTCGGCCAGATCAATAGCGACATAGGCGGCTGCGTTGGCCGCTAGCGCCTCAAACTGCAACTCGAACAGCAGAAGGTTGTTGGCCTGCACGGTGTCCAGAACGGACTGGGAGTTGCCCGACAGCGCGAACACATCGATAACACCAGCGCCGCTATTGTTGATGTCGCCCAGGAAGCCGGCCGATCCCGCTTCCGGCAGGTCAAGCGGATTACCGCTACCGTTTATTGAGAAGCTTCCGCCGGCAAAGCGCAAGCTCGCCGACGTGTAAAGCACGTCGAGGTCATAGAGGCCGAGCGAGTCGCCGGACCCACTGCCCAAGCCGCCAAGCGCGAACTGCAGGCGCAAAGTCGAGCCCACTTGAACCGATGTGCCGTCGGGCGTCAGCCAAGTGGCCACCGGCGCGGCGATCGATGACCCCCAAGCTCCAAGCAGACACAGTGCACCCCAGACGCGCCATCGCACGAACCGCTGCGATCCCATGGTGACCTCCCTACGATCTACTTTTGAGGCAGATGTTGCCTGTTGCTAACCAGTGTATTGGCCAACATGGGTTTCTCGCCTAGCCACTGGGGCTACCCCCCTAGATCGCCAATTAAAGACCAAAAGACATTGCCCAAATGTCGGTTCGTTCTGGAGCGTGCATCGCACGCCGCGTCGGCATTGGTGGCGGCTCCCTGAGGCCGCCGCACCGATGGGCGGGATCCGCATCGACGTACAGCGCTGCGCGACCACGATCACGGTGGCTGGGGCCACCAATACATGCTGCGTTAGCCGACGTTCGACATCTGACCTTGCCCGCAGAAACCCGACTGCACTCGACGCTCGCCTACGTCAGCCCGATGCAGTTCGAAGAAAACTGGCTCGCCGGCCAACCCCGGCAAGCCAGCGCGTAGTCCAGCTATGGGATACGGAATCCAGGGGCAAGGTCAGAA
>CAKZXL010000848.1 GCA_937883885.1 uncultured Aquincola sp.
GAGGAAGCCACGATGCATACCCTGCCCGCCACCGGTCTGCGACAGCAGGCCGAGATGCTGGCCAGCCTGTCCCTGAAGCATCTGAGTTCGGCGACGCGCAACAAGCTCGCCGATGACGATCTGTCCGTGAACGCCTACCCGACCGACTGCGGCGGGTTCGTCTATGTCGGGGCACCGAAGTACCGCGTGCCGTCGGAGCCCGATCTGGCCATGCTGTTCGAGGTGGCCGAGTCCGCCGGCGTGGCCTGGCTGATGTTTGACCGCGAGGCGGCGGTCATCGACGGGCTGCCCGTGTTCGACAGCGCGGAGCCCGGACCATGAGCCAGCACCTCGCGACGGCGACGCTCGACGGACACCCCGTCGAGATCGTGGCCGGCTTCGATCGACGCCTGGGGGACTACTTTCTCCAGGTCGTCGACGAGCGCAACGACATGCTCTACACCAGCCTGCAGGAGCCCCTGCTGGACTGGACCGACATCGCGACCTTGCGCGTCAAGGTCGCCGATCTCGGCCTTCAGCTGCCGACGCAGTTGCTCGACGAAGTAGAAGCCGACGGCCTGCGGCGCGCGGGAAACCGCATCGTGCGCCACACCGCCAATGGGCCACCCATGACGCTGGTGGCCGGCTGAAGCAGTTCACTGCCCAATCACGGCGCCGTGCTCCCATCCCGTCGGGGAAGGGGCGGGCGCCGCTTCCTTTCATGGACTGAGCCTAGGTACGCTAAGGCCGCCCAGGCTGGCGATGCCCGTGCACTGGTGTCGTCGGAGGAGGCGGGCCAGGCATCCAACTCTGGCGAACATTCGGCGCCAAGCCGCAAGGCACAGTCGCGGTCACGTACGGCGTTCGCGACTTTCGACCACATCCTCGTCATCTAAGGCAACGCTGATCAAGTCCCACCCTGGCATGGCTACTGCAAGCCGCTTGGCATGAAGCAACAGACCCTGGCCATGGCAGCAGATCAGAACGCCGCCTTCGAGCGCTTTCGCCGCCCGACGCGTCCGGACCAGTTCCTGGCGACCATGGAGCAGGTGGTGCCCAGGGGACGTGTTGTCCAGCGTGCTGTGGCCTCACTACCCCAAGCCCGGCAACGGTCGCCCGCCTGTGGGGCTTTAGTGCATGTGGCGGATGTACTTCGTGCAGCACTGGTTCAATCTGAGCGACGAGGCCTGCGAAGACGCGCTGCTGGACAGCACGGCGCTGCGCCGCTTCGTGGGTATCGACCTGGGCGTTGAGCGGGTGCCCGACGCCACAACGCTGCTGAAGTTTCGGCGCCTGATCGAAGCCAACGGCCTGGGGGCTGCGTTGTTTCCCCAGGTCGGCCATGTGCTGCAGGCCCGCGGCATGAAGGTGGGCAGCGGCACCATCGTGGACGCCACCATCATCGCCGCCCCGAGCTCGACCAAAAACGCCAAGGGCCAGCGCGACCCCGAGATGCACCAGACGCGCCAACGCAAGCAGCGGCACTTCGGCATGAAGCTGCGTATCGGAGTGAGACAGCGAGACTGGCCTGGCTCACAGCGCCGTGGTGACGGCTGCAAACGTGCATGACAAGCACCCCCTGCCCGAGCTGCTTGGCGCCGAACACCAGGTTTACGGCGACAGGCGTACGCCTCGCAGCAGCCGCTGATCCACTCGAGGGCATCACAAGGGCAAGATCGCACCAACCAGCGCCTGCGGCCTGGCAGCAGGTGGACTGACCCCCGTCGGCTGCAACAATGCCGCATGCTCATCGTCCACAACACCCTGCACCGCCAGCATGCAGGCCGCCACGAGATGTTCCGCGGCCGGCTGGTGCCTTGCCATGAATCGCCCGACCGGCTGGACCACCTGCTGGCCGAGCTGGACCGGCGCCCGGTGGGCGAGATGGTCGAGCCCGCGGCCGAGCACCTGGACGATGCGCTGCTGGCCCAGGTGCACAGCCCGCGCTACCTGCAGTTCCTGGCCGGTGCCTGGGACGAATGGGTGGCGCTGGACCCGGCCAACGCCGAGCTGGACGCGCTGCCTTCGGTGTGGCCGGTGCGCGGCTTCCGGGCCGACGTGCTGCCCACCAACTTCGCGGCGCGCATGGGCCTGTTCTCCTTCGATGCCGGCACGCCGTTGACGGCCGGCAGCTGGGCCGCCGCCCGCCAGGGCGCGGCCTGCGCCATTGCCGCCGCGCAGGCGGTGGGCAGTGGCCGCAGCCGCAGTGCCTTTGCGTTGACCCGCCCGCCCGGCCACCATGCGGGGCCGGACTTCTTCGGCGGCTACTGCTTCCTCAACAACGCGGCGCTGGCGGCCCAGCAGTTGCGCCACAGCGGCTTCGAGCGGGTGGCGGTGCTGGACGTGGACTACCACCACGGCAACGGCACGCAGACCATCTTCTACGGCCGCGGCGACGTGCTCACCGTCTCGGTCCACGGCGACCCGATGACGGAATACCCGTTCTACCTGGGCCATGCCGACGAGCGCGGCGAAGGCGAGGGCGCCGGCTGCAACCTCAACCTGCCGCTGCCGC
>CAKZXL010000849.1 GCA_937883885.1 uncultured Aquincola sp.
ACTGCGCGCAGGCACTGCCCGAAGGTCCCGCGCCCACCACCAGCACGTCGCAAGAGGAAGGAAGCAACGTAGGGGCGGCTGTCATGGCGGTGCGTCGGCGTGAAAAACGTGGCGCGGATTGTAGGGACCGCGCCAGTGCCCAATGCGACCGGTGAGCCGGAGGCCCTGGTCGGCCCTCAACCGACAGACGCGAAAACCGCCGCCGCCGGGTTAGCGCGTTTGCTAACATCGCGCATGGCCTTTGAGATCTCCTACTTCCACGCGCGCGTGCTCGAGGAGATCGAATCATGGCCAGTCGATGTGCTCGCCGACTACGCTCGTTTGGTCGAGCTTCTTGCTCAACACGGACCGAGCCTGCGCTTGCCGCACTCCCGCGCGTTTGGCGATGGTCTGTTTGAGCTGCGCCCGCGCGGGCGAGCAGGGATCGCCAGAGCCTTCTATTGCTTTCTAGTTGGCAAGCGGGTGATCGTGTTGCATGCGTTCATCAAAAAGACTCAACAGACGCCCGACGGTGAACTGAAACTGGCGCGCAAGCGCCTCAAGGATGTACAAAATGGCTGACCTGAAATTCAAGCCCGTTCGCCACGATCAGGCTGCGTTCCTTGCCAAAGCCAGGCAGCGCCCGGGCTTTGCGGAGGCGTATGAGGCACTTGAACTGGAGTACGCGCTGGCAGGGCAAATGTTGAAGGCGCGGACCAAGGCAGGTCTGACCCAGGATGCAGTCGCGGAGCGCATGGGCACCACGAAGAGCGCCATCTCGCGTCTGGAATCGGCGGGTCGGCACGCGCCATCCTTGGCAACGCTGAAGAAGTACGCGGCTGCAGTGGGATGCGATCTGCAGGTCAAGCTGGTGCCCCACAAGGCCACATGACGTCCACAGCAGCCTTCAACCAGGCACGACGAAAGACGGCGCCCGCAGGCGCCGCTTGTTCAGCCCAGAGTTGATCAGGCTGCCTTGACCTTCAACCGCCACGCATGCAGCAGCGGCTCGGTGTAGCCGCTGGGCTGTTCCAGGCCCTTGAGCACCAGGTCCAGCGCGGCGCGGTAGGCGTACGAGGTGTCGAAGTGGCCGGCCATCGGGCGGTACAGCGGGTCGCCGGCGTTCTGCTCGTCCACCACCTTGGCCATGCGCTCGAAGGTCTCGTGCACCTGGGCTTCGGTCACCACGCCGTGCAGCAGCCAGTTGGCGATGTGCTGGCTGGAGATGCGCAGCGTGGCGCGGTCTTCCATCAGGCCGACGTCGTGGATGTCGGGCACCTTGGAGCAGCCCACGCCCTGGTCGATCCAGCGCACCACGTAGCCCAGGATGCCCTGCGCGTTGTTGTCCAGCTCCTGCTGGATGTCGGCGGCCGACCAGTTGCGCTGCGCGGCGATGGGCACCTGCAGCAGGCCGTTCAGCAGGTTGTCGCGCTCGGCGTTGTCGCTGGTCTGCTCCAGCGTCTTCTGCACCTCGGCCACGTTGACGCGGTGGTAGTGCAGCGCATGCAGCGTGGCGGCGGTGGGCGAAGGCACCCAGGCGGTGTTGGCACCAGCCTTGGGATGGGCGATCTTCTGCTCCAGCATCGCGGCCATCAGGTCGGGCATGGCCCACATGCCCTTGCCGATCTGCGCGCGGCCGCGCAGGCCACAGCCCAGGCCCACCAGCACGTTGTTGCGCTCATAGGCCTGGATCCAGGCGCTGCTCTTCATGTCGCCCTTGCGCAGCACCGCGCCGCCACGCATGCAGGTGTGCATCTCGTCGCCGGTGCGGTCCAGGAAGCCGGTGTTGATGAAGGCCACCCGCGCCGAGGCCGCGGCGATGCAGGCCTTGAGGTTGATGCTGGTGCGCCGCTCCTCGTCCATGATGCCCAGCTTGACGGTGTTGGCCGGCAGGCCCAGCAGCTGCTCGACGCGGTCGAACAGCTCGGCCGCGAAGGCCACTTCGGCCGGGCCGTGCATCTTGGGCTTGACGATGTAGACCGAGCCGGTGCGCGAGTTGCGCACGCCGGTGCCGCCGCGGCGCTTGAGGTCGTGCAGCGCGATGGTGGTGGTGACCACCGCGTCCAGGATGCCTTCCGGAATTTCCTTGCCGCCGTCCCACAGGATGGCGGGGTTGGTCATCAGGTGGCCCACATTGCGCACGAACATCAGCGAGCGGCCGTGCAGCGTCACGGTGCCGCCCTTGGCGCCGGTGTACTCACGGTCCGGGTTCAGGCGGCGGGTGAAGGTCTTGCCGCCCTTGGCCACTTCTTCGGTCAGCGTGCCCTGTTGAATGCCCAGCCAGTTGCCGTAGGCCACCACCTTGTCGGCCGCGTCGACCACGGCCACGGAGTCTTCCAGGTCGAGGATGGTGGACAGCGCAGCTTCCAGCACCAGGTCGCTGACGCCGGCGGCGTCGCTCTGGCCGATGGCGGTGCTGCGGTCGATCTGGATGTCGATGTGCAGGCCGTTGTGCACCAGCAGCACCGAGCTGGGCGAGCCGGCTTCACCCTGGTAGCCGACGAACTGTTCGGGCTGGGCCAGGCCGCTGGCGCCGGTCTTGAGCTGCACCACCAGCTGGCCGCCTTCCACGCGGTAGGCGGTGGCGTCGGCATGCGAGCCGCTGGCCAGCGGCGCTGCCTCGTCCAGGAACTGGCGCGCGAAGGCGATGACCTTGGCGCCGCGCACCGGGTTGTAGCCCTTGCCCTTGTCGGCGCCGTCGGTTTCGGGGATGGCGTCGGTGCCATACAGCGCGTCGTACAGCGAGCCCCAGCGGGCGTTGGCGGCGTTCAGCGCATAGCGGGCGTTGAGGATGGGCACCACCAGCTGCGGGCCGGCCTGCACGGCCAGTTCGGCGTCCACATTGGCGGTGGTGGCCTTCACGTCGGCCGGCTGCGGCAGCAGGTAACCGATCGATTCGAGGAAGCTGCGGTAGGCGCCCATGTCGGCGATGGGGCCGGGGTGGGCGGCGTGCCACTTGTCCAGCTCCACCTGCAGGCGGTCGCGCTCGGCCAGCAGCGCGGCGTTCTTGGGCGCCAGGTCGTGGACGATGGCGTCGAAACCCTGCCAGAAGGCGGCGCTGTCGATGCCGGTGCCGGGCAGCACCTGGTCTTCGATGAAGCGGTAGAGGTCGGTGGAGACCTGCAGGCGGTGGGCGGCGGTACGGGCTTCGGTCACGGTGCTGTCCTCGCGGAAATGCGGCAATGCTGCGCACTCTAAGACAGGCCGGGCCCCCGATTCGGTGCGGCCGCTGCGCGGCATCTTTACGCCCAGCGCATGAATCCGGCAGCCGATTCAAACCAAGGCAGCGATGATTGGCCGCCACAACCGGCTTGATTCATGCGCTGGCTGCGGGTATTTTCCGCCGATGGACCGTCTGAAACAGATCGAATCCTTCGTCGCGGTGGCCACCAAGGGCAGCCTGACCGCCGCCGCCCAGCTCGAAGGCGTGGCGCCGGCGGTGGTGGGCCGGCGCATCGATGCGCTGGAAGCACGGCTGGGTGTGAAGCTGCTGGTGCGCACCACCCGGCGCATCACGCTCACACACGAGGGCAGCGCCTTTCTTGAAGACTGCCAGCGCCTGCTGGCGGACCTGGCGAATGCGGAATCCGGCGTCAGCGCCGGGGGCGCAAGGGCCAGCGGACTGCTGCGCATCACCGCGCCGGCCGGATTCGGGCGCCGTCACGTGGCGCCGCTGGTGCCGCAGTTTCTGGCGGCGCACCCGGACGTGCATGTGTCGCTGAACCTGGCCGACCGGGTGGTGGACATCGTGCACGAGGGCTTCGACTGCGCCATCCGCGTGGGCGACCTGCCCGACAGCAGCCTGGTGAGCGTGCGCCTGGCCGACAACCGCCGCCTGTGCGTGGCCACCCCGGCCTACCTGAAGCGGGCGGGCATTCCGAAGCAGCCGTCGGACCTCGCGCGGCACGAATGCCTGACGCTCAGCTCCGACGCCAGCCAGTCACGCGGCTGGGCGTTTGCGATGGAAGGCCGCACCCACCACCTGCGCCCCAGCGGCCGGCTGGACTGCAGCGACGGCCAGGTGCTGCACGACTGGTGCCTGGCGGGCCTGGGCATCGCCTGGCGCAGCACCTGGGAGGTGGAAGCCGAGATCGCCCGTGGCGAGCTGCAGACGGTGCTGGACGACTTCATCGCGCCGCCCAACGGCATCTACGCGGTGTTTCCGCATGCCAAGCACCTGCCGCTGCGAGTGCGGCTGTGGATCGACTTCGTCAAGCAGCGCTACGCCGATCCACGGTATTGGAAAGTCAGTCCCGCCGGGCCGCCCCAAGGGACTGAGATCCCCCTCGGGGGGACGCGAGCGTAGCGAGCTTGGGGGCTGCAGTTATCCAGACTTCTTCGTCGACAGGCATTCCTTCATGAAGGCCTTGCGCTCGTCGCCCTTCTTGCCCGTGGCGTCGGCGTTGCACTGCTTCATGCGGTCCTGCTGGGTGGCAGGCTCGGCCTTGGCCGACAGGCAGGTCTTCATGAAGGCCTTGCGCTCGTCGCCCTTCAAGTCCTTGGCGTCGGCGTTGCACGTCTTCATCTTGCTTTGCTGCGCGGTGGGCGCCTTGGCTTCATCGGCCGCCAGGGCGGGCTGGGCACACAGGGCGGCGGTCAGGCACAGGGCGGCGGCGGACAACAGCGATTTCATGGGCTCTCCTCACAAGGGGTGGTAGACCCGCGTTCAACGCCGCAGGCCACCGCCCGGTGGACGCCCCGGGCGGCCCGCGCAAGTTACAGGATGCGGCGCGGATGGGCCAGCTGTTCGTGCGCGGCATGCAGCCGGCGCACCAGCACGCGGATGAAGGCCTTGTCGAACAGGTGCCGGGTGCCGACGGACAACTGTTCCAGCGTCTCGGGCGTGAACGAGACGGTGGTGGTGGGCGCGGTCACCAGCACGTCGGCGCTGTGGCGCCGCAGCTCCGGGTTGGGCGCCAGGTAAGCCATCTCGCCCACCGAGGTGCCGGCGCCCAGCTGGGCCACGCGGTTGCCTTCGCGGTACACGTCCACCGCGCCCTGCGCCACGATGTGGAAGGTGTTGCCTTCCTGCCCGCGCTTGTAGAGGGCATGGCCGTACTTGAAGCGCTGCCAGCGGGCGCGATGCACCACTTCCCACAGCTCCACGTCGCCGAAGCCGGCGAAGAACTCCAGGCTGCGAAGCAGCGTGAAGCGCTCGGAATCGAGCACGCCCTGCAGCTTGCCGCGCGGCACTTCGCGGTTGGCCACCAGGGCCGACAGCCCCTGGGCGAATGCGTCCCAGTCGGCTGGCCGGTCATCGCGCTGCTTGGCGAGCGCGCCCAGCACCAGGTGGTCCAGCGCGGGCGGCACGCCATCGCGCAGCGTGGTCAGCGAGGCGGGCGCCTGGTTGTAGATCTGATGCATGATCGCCGGCTGCGTGTCTGCCTCGAAGGGCGGCCGCCCGGCGATCAGGTGGTAGAGCACCGCCGCCAGCGAATAGATGTCGGCCCGGCAGTCCAGCGTGCTGCCGTCCAGCTGCTCGGGCGACATGTAGGCCAGCGATCCCACGCGAAAGATCTGCGTGCGGTCCGAGCGCAGGTTGAGCACGCTGCCGAAGTCCGTCACCTTGACGTCGATGACCTGGTCGCCCTCGACCACCGCCAGCAGGTTGGCCGGCTTCACGTCGCGGTGGATCAGGCCCTGCCGATACACATAACCCAGCGCCATCGCGCACTTGAAGCCGATTTCCACGATCTGCTCCAGCGACAGCAGCTGGTCGGCGCGGCAAAAGCGCCGCAGCGTGTGGCCGGGCACGTACTCCATCACCAGGTAGGGCGCGACCGGGTCTTCCACCGCGTCGTAGATCTGCACCACGTTGGGGTGCTGCAGCCGGCCTACCAGGGCCGCCTCCGCGGCAAAGAATTTTTCGAAGTAACGCGGCTCGGCGCCACCGTCGTGCGCAGGCAGGCTCACGCGCTTGAGCGCCACGTCGCGCTGGTGGAATTCGTCGCGCGCCAGAAACACCTCGCTGGTGGCGCCTTCGCCCAGGCGGCGGCTCACCCGGTACTTGCCGATGGCGGCAGGCAGGTGGGGGTCTGCCGGGGCCGGCGCGGGCGCCGGCAGTGGCAGCGTGCCCGCGGGCAGCAAGGTGGTTCGGTCGGCGGCAAGCATCACCCGGCTTCTTCGGCCTCGGGGCCATGCGCTTGAGCCGGCGCGGCCGCACCCCCCACCTTAGAATCGCCGCCATGATCCAAGCCAAGCAGGACTTGCTCGCCGCCTTGCGCGCAGCAGTCGCGGAACTGGCCCCCGAACCCGGCCCCCAAGTTCCCCCGCTCGACACCCTCGAGTTCGAATCCCCCAAGCAGGCCGCCCATGGAGACTTTGCCGTCACCGTGGCGATGCAGCTGGCCCGTGGCCTGAAGAAGAACCCGCGCGAGCTGGCGCAGGCGCTGGTGGCGGCGCTGCAGCGTCAGCCCGCCGTGCAGCAGTGGGTATCGGCGCTGGAAATCGCCGGCCCCGGCTTCATCAACCTGCGCCTGAAGGAAGCCGCCAAGCAGGCCGTGGTGCGCGAGGTGCTGGAAGGCGCCGAACGCTTCGGCCGCCAGCCGGCCAACGGCCGCAAGCTGATGGTGGAATTCGTCTCGGCCAACCCCACCGGCCCGCTGCACGTGGGCCATGCCCGCCAGGGCGCGCTGGGCGACAGCCTGAGCCACCTGTTCCAGACGCAGGGCTTCGACGTCACCCGCGAGTTCTATTACAACGACGCGGGCGTGCAGATCGCCACGCTGGCCGCCTCCACCCAGGCGCGCATCCGCGGCCTGAAGCCCGGCGAAGAGGGCTGGCCCGAGTCGGCCTACAACGGCGACTACATCGCCGACATCGCGGCCGACTTCCTGGCCCGCAAGACGGTCAAGGCCGACGACCGCGAGTTCACCGCCTCCGGCGACCCCGAAGACCTGGACGGCATCCGCCAGTTCGCGGTGGCCTACCTGCGGCATGAGCAGGACCTGGACCTGCAGGCCTTCGGCGTCCGGTTCGACAGCTACTACCTGGAAAGCAGCCTGTACACCTCGGGCCGCGTCAACCAGACGGTGGACCGCCTGGTGGCCGCCGGCAAGACCTACGAGCTGGACGGCGCGCTGTGGCTCAAGAGCACCGACTACGGTGACGACAAGGACCGCGTGATGCGCAAGTCCGACGGCAGCTACACCTACTTTCTGCCCGACGTCGCGTACCACATCGCCAAGTGGGAGCGTGGCTTTACCAAGGTGATCAACTGCCAGGGCACCGACCACCACGGCACCATCGCCCGTGTGCGTGCCGGCCTGCAGGCGGCCAACGTCGGCATTCCGCAGGGCTACCCCGACTACGTGCTCAACACCATGGTGCGCGTGGTGCGCGACGGTGCCGAGGTCAAGATCAGCAAGCGCGCCGGCAGCTACGTGACGCTGCGCGACCTGATCGACTGGACCAGCCGCGACGCGGTGCGCTTTTTCCTGATCAGCCGCAAGGCCGACACCGAATTCACCTTCGACATCGACCTGGCGCTCAAGCAGAACGACGAGAACCCGGTGTTCTACGTGCAGTACGCGCATGCGCGCATCTGCTCGGTGCTGGCCAAGGCCAACGTGGCCGAGCTGGCGCAGGCCGACCTGTCGCGCCTGGTGGCGCCCACCGAGCTGTCGCTGATGCTCAAGCTGGCCGATTACCCGGCCATGCTCAGCCGCGCCGCCGCCAGCCTGGCACCGCACGACGTGGCCTTCTACCTGCGTGACGTGGCCGCCGCCTTCCACAGCTACTACGCGGCCGAGCGCTTCCTGGTGGACGACGCCGAGCTGGCCCGCGCCCGCCTGGCGCTGCTGGCGGCCACCCGCCAGGTGCTGCGCAATGCGCTGTCGCTGCTGGGCGTGAGTGCGCCCGAATCCATGAACCGGGCCGAAGAAGCCCAGAAGGAACCCGCATGAAAGCGCAACGCGGAGGCTTCGTGATGGGCCTCATCGTCGGCCTGCTGGTCGGCCTGGCGCTGGCCCTGGGTGTGGCGCTGTACGTCACCAAGGTGCCGGTGCCTTTCGTCAACAAGGTGCCGCAGCGCTCGGCCGACCAGGACGCGGCCGAAGCCGAGAAGAACAAGAACTGGGACCCGAACGCGCCGCTGGCCGGCAAGCCGCCGCGCAGCGCCTCGGGCACGGTGCAGCCGGCGCCGGCCTACCCGGCCCAGCCGGCGGTACCCGCGCCCACGCCGGCACCGGCCGCGGAGCCAGCGCCCGCCCCTGCACCTTCGCCGGCGCCGCAGACGGGCTCCACCCGCGACCCCGCCGCCATCCTCTCGGGCCAGGGCGGCGGCGCCGCTTCGGCCTCGCGGTCCACCAAGTCGGGCGGCGATGCGTTCACCTACTTCGTGCAGGCGGGTGCCTTTGCCAAGCCGGAAGATGCCGAACAGCAGCGCGCCAAGCTGGCGATGCAGGGCCTGGCGGCCCGTGTCACCGAGCGGGAGCAATCCGGCCGTACCGTTTACCGCGTGCGCCTGGGCCCGTTCGACCAGAAGGACGACGCCGAGGCGGCGCAACAACGCCTGCAAGGCACGGGCACCGAGGCGGCGCTGGTGCGGGTGGAACGCTGATACACCCTGCCCGGCGAAACTTTGCGCGTGCCTGCACAGTCCACCTGCTGGCGCCTGCGCGCGCCCCCATTGAATCAAGAGGAACCGCATGAACCGTCGTGACTTCACCGCCCGCGCCGCGGGCACCGGCCTGGCCCTGGGCCTGGGCCTGGCCGGCCACACCGCCCACGCGCAGGGCGGTGCCCCGGTGGAGGGCAAGGACTACGTGAAGCTGTCTTCGCCCGCGCCCGTGGCCAGCGGCGGCAAGGTGGATGTGGTCGAGTTCTTCTGGTACGGCTGCCCGCACTGCAACGCCTTCGAGCCTTCGCTGGACGCCTGGTCGAAGAAGCTGCCGACCGACACGGTGGCCTTCCGCCGCGTGCCGGTGAGCTTCTCGGCCATGCACGAGACGCACGCCAAGATCTTCTACGCGCTGGAAGCCATGGGCCAGGTGGAAGCCATGCACCGCAAGGTGTTCGCGGCCATCCACGTGCAGCGCAAGCGCCTGGACAAGGAAGCCGACATCGTCGAGTTCATGACCCAGAACGGCGTGGACGGCGCCAAGTTCGCCGAGGCCTACAAGTCGTTCGGCGTGGCCACCAAGGTGCGCCAGGGCAAGGCGCTGTCCGAGGCCTACAAGATCGACGGCGTGCCCTCGATCGGCGTGGCCGGCCGCTGGTTCACCGCGCCTTCGCTGGCCGGCTCGCCCGAGCGGGCGCTGGCGGTGACCGATGCGCTGATTCAGATGGCGCGCAAGGCCGGCTGAGCCGCCACGGCGTTTGAAAGAATGCCGTCAGGTGGCGGCGGAAACTGTGGCTAGAATGGGCATGCAAGTTTCATGCCTTTATGACCACCCACACCCACCGCCTGTCACTTGTCACCGGGCTGCGCCGCGCAGCGATGCTGGCCGCCGCCTTCGGGGCGCTGGCTGGCGCGCTGCCGTCCGCGCAGGCCGCCCGGGCTGACCGCAACCAGCCCATCACCATCGATGCCGACAAGCCCGGCACGGTGGACATGCTCAAGCAGGTGGTGGTGTTCAACGGCAACGTGGTCATCACCCAGGGCTCCATCACCATCCGGGCCGAGCGCGCCGAGATCCG
>CAKZXL010000850.1 GCA_937883885.1 uncultured Aquincola sp.
AAGCGCCCGCACTTCCAGACCGCGACCAACATCGTCGAATCGATCAACAAGGCCTACGGCCCGGTGGCCAGCACCCGCGACGCCACCAGCGTGGACGTGGTGGCGCCCGCCAACCCGACCCAGCGCGTGGCCTTCGTCGCAGCGCTGGAAGCGCTGCCCATCGACGTCGGCCGCGAGGTACCCAAGGTCATCTTCAATTCGCGCACCGGCACGGTGGTGATCGCCGATGGCGTCACCGTCAAGCCGGCCGCGGTGTCGCACGGCTCACTGAAGGTGGTGATCTCGGAGACGCCGCAGGTCAGCCAGCCCAATGCCTTCGGTCGCGGCAACACGGCGGTCACGCCGCAGTCGCGCGTCAACGTGGACCAGGGCTCGGGCACGATGTTCAAGTGGCCGGCCGGTGCCAACCTGCAGACCATCATCGACGCCATCAACAGCATCGGCGCCACGCCGGACGACATCATGTCCATCCTGCAGGCGCTGGACCAGGCCGGCGCGATCGACGGCGAACTGGTGGTGATCTGATGAACGGCACCGAACCCCTGCGCGGCCGCGCCAGCGGCCCTGCCGCCACCGACGACGAAGCCCTGCGCATTAAGGCCGGCCAGGCCGCCGAGAAGTTCGAGGCGCAGATGATCAAGCAGATGCTGCACCAGATGCGCAGCAGCATGCGCGAGCTGGCCGACGAGGACAGCCCGTTCAAGAACAAGACCAACGACGACATGCTGGACCTGGCCGATGGCCTGATGGCCGACCAGATGGCCAGCCAGCGCGCCTTCGGCGTGGCCGATGCGCTGCTGCGCCAGCTGTTGCCGGCACCGACGCCCACGCCCACGCCCGCGGCGACCCCGCCCGCCAAGCGCTGAGCGGCTTCGGGTTCGCCCCGGCTTAAGTCCGGCGGCCGGCCGGTCGCCTTCCCCTTGTGAGCGGGCCCGGCTTGGGCCCGCCAACCCGGATCGACGTCCATGAGCCTCATTCAGACCGCCCTGTCCGGAACACGCGCCGCCCAGATCGGGTTGGACGTGACCAGCCAGAACATCGCCAACGTGATGACCGACGGCTACACCCGCCAGGGTGTGCAGCTGGCCACGGTGCAGCCGGCCCGCTCGGGCGCCACCGCCGTGGGCGCCGGCGTCAACGTGCCGGCGCTGATCCGCTTCAGCGACAGCTACAAAAGCCTGCAGATGTGGACGGCCGCCTCCGAACTGGCGCAGCGCGACGTGTCGCAGGCCTACCTGACCCAGCTGGAACAGGTGATGGGCGATGGCGAGTCGGGCATCAGCGGCGGCCTGGACCAGTTCTTCTCGGCGCTGAACGCGGCCAGCGTGGAGCCCGGCTCCTCGCCGCTGCGCCAGCAGGTGATCACCGCGGCCGATGCGCTGGCCCAGCGCTTCAACAGCTTGCAGACGGTGCTGTCGAACCAGCGCACCGCCATCGCGCAGCAGCGCAACACGGTGGTCCAGCAGGTCAACACGCTGTCGGCCGACGTGGCGCGGCTGAACGACAAGATCGCCGCGGCCACCGGCCTGGGCGTCAATGCTTCCGGCCTGATCGACGAGCGCGACAAGAAGATCGACGACGTGGCCAAGCTGGTGCAGGTGCAGGTGGTGAACCAGCCCGACGGCACACGCAGCGTGTCGCTGCGCGGCGGCCAGCCGCTGGTGGTGGGCTCGACCCCGTCGACCATGCGCGCCCAGGTCAACCCCGACGGCAGCCAGACGCTCAAGCTCGACTTCGCCAACCAGACATTCTCGCTGGCCGGCACGCCGCTGGGCGGCCAGCTGGGCGGGCTGGACGACCTGCAGGCGCGCATCCTCACGCCGCTGGCGCGCTCGATCACCGAAACCGCCGACCAGCTCTCGAGCAACGTGAATGCAAAGCTGACGGCGGGCTATGGCTCCGACGGCTCGGCCGGGCAGCCGCTGTTCGTGTTCGATGCCACCAGCTCCACCAGCCTGCTGAAGATCAATCCGGCGGTTCTGCCGCAAAAGTTGGGCTTTTCAAGCGATCCGCTGCAACCGGGCGGCAGCGACAATCTGCTGGCCGTGATCGCGCTTCAACAGCAACCCGTCACCCTCACCTCGCTTGGCAACGTGCTGCTGGGCGACGTCTATTCGCAGCTGGTGGGCAAGCTGGCCACCGACAGCCAGCAGAACCAGGCCGCGCTGAGCACCGCCCAGACGGTGCGCAACCAGGCCGAGGCCAGCTGGAAGTCCACCAGCGGCGTCAACAAGGACGAAGAGGCCGTGAACCTGCTGCAGTACCAGCAGATGTACCAGGCCAACATGAAGGTGATCCAGGTGGCCAACGAGCTGTTCGACAGCACGTTGGGCATGATCTGATCACGGGAGCGGACCGATGCGCATTGCCAGCACCCAGTACCACAACACCATGAACGCCGCGCTGCAGAACGCCTCGGCGCGCGCGCAGGAAATGCTCGAACGCATCGCCAGCGGCAACAAGCTGACGGTGCCGTCGGACGACCCGGTGACGGCCGTGCGCCTGTCCCGGCTCACCCGCGAAGAAGCGGCCCTGGACCAGTACCGCGAGAACATCAGCGCACTGGGCACCCGGCTGCAGCAGAACGAAGCCCTGCTCGATGGCATGAGCACCGACCTGCTGCAGGTGCGCGACCTGCTGGTGTGGGGGTCCGACGGCGGCAACACGCCCGAGGACGTGGCGGCGATGGCGGGTTCGCTCAAGTCGCTGCGCGACAGCCTCTTTTTCACCGCCAACAGCCGCGACCAGGAAGGCCGCTACATGTTCTCGGGCACGGCCACCAACACGCCCACCCTCAGCCTCGACGACACCCAGCCGGCGGGCTCGCGTTACGGCTGGACCGGCAATGCCGGCGTGCAGAACGTGGTGGTGGGCAACGGCATCACCCAGCCGGCCAACGTGCACCTGGACCAGATGGCCGCGCTGCTGAACCAGCTCGACCGCACGATCAGCAGCTTCGAGTCGGGCGTCAGCGTCAACACACCCGCGGTGCGGGCCGAACTCACCACCACGATGACGGCGGTGGACGGCGGCATCGACCGCATCAGCACCTTGATCGCCGGCATCGGCGGTGCGCAGAACACGCTGCAGACGCTGGGCGACAACCATGCCAACGTCAGCCTGTCGAACAAGCAGGCCGGCCTGACGCTGGGCGGCCTGGACTACAGCGAAGCGGCCGTCAAGCTGCAGGGCTACAGCACCGCGCTGGAAGCCACCCAGAAGGCCTACGCCAAGGTGAGCGGGCTGTCGCTCTTCGACGTCATCTGACCACGCCATGCAAGCCGTATCGTCCACCGTCAACACGCAAGGCAGCCGGCCGACCACGGCGGCGCAGGCGCGTTCGGCGGGCGAAGCGGCTGCGGCCGAAGGCAGCGGCAACGAAGCCCGGCCGCTGCGCGTCGCGCGCCAGAACTGGAACCCCGACCGCAACCAGCAGACGGCAGACGCCCAGCGCACGCTCGACTACCTGGAGCGCATGAGTTCTCAGCTGCAGCAGCTGAAGAACACCCTCAGCGCCCAGCTGGCCAGCCAGCGCGCGGCCACCAGCAGCAACCACGGCCTGCAGCAGACGGCGACCAGCAGCAGCGCCACCGCCGCCGGGCGGCAGCTGCAATCGCTGGACGACCTGTGGCGCCAGCGCGAGCTGATGACCGGCGGCGCGCTGGACAGCCAGCTGCGCTTCAGTGCCGAAACGCCGGCGCGCCGGCGCTTTTCCATCCGCGGGCTGGACAGCGCGGCGCTGAGCACCGGGGACCGCGAGACGCTGAGCTTTTCGCTCGGCCAGGGCCGCAGCGCGCCGGTGACGGTGACGCTGGAAGCCGGCGCCACGCTGCAGGACAACGTCAAGAAGCTCGACCGTGCGCTGGCGCCGCTGGGCATCGGCGTCAGCCTCAATGGCGCCGGTGAAACGGTGTTCAGCACCACCGAAACCGCCTGGACCCAGGTGCGTGATGCGCTGGCCATCAAGGGCGGCGGCATCCGCCTGCCGTCGGGGCAGCCGCTGCGCGCCAAGACCGAAGCGCAGGAAGACGCGATCACGCCCGCGGGCTGGAGCACCGGCGACGCCGCCAGCCTGCGCAGCA
>CAKZXL010000851.1 GCA_937883885.1 uncultured Aquincola sp.
AAAGGTGAAGGGCGCGGCGTACTGCAGCCCCGTCTTGCTGGCCAGGTAGCCTGAGCCCCATACCAGCACGAAGAACCAGGCCAGCGCGGTGTCGGTGCGGGGCGCAGGCGGCGTCTGGGGCAGGGCGGGGGTAGAGGTCATGCAGGGCCGATGGTGCCTCACCCCGCCAGGCGCGGCCTGCAACGACCCAACGTCCACTGGCTGCAGCGGCTATCCGCGCCTGGCAGCTTCTTGCCGCCGGCGCGCCCGCTTGCGCTGCAGACGGCTGAGCGGCCCGCACACTGGGCGCTCCTGGCCTCCGGGGCCGCCACCCCTGTTGCGATTGTCATGACCACGCGCCATTCCTATGCGCCGGCCCAGGGCCACCGCCTGCGCCACGATCCGCTGGCCGCCATCCTGGGCCCGCGGCCCATCGGCTGGATTTCCACGCTCAGCGAAACGGGCGTGGCCAACCTGGCGCCCTACAGCTTCTTCAACGTCTTCAACTACCGGCCGCCCATCGTGGCGTTTTCCAGCGTCGGCCACAAGGACACGGTGCGCCATGCCCAGCGCAGCGGCCAGTTCGTGTGCAACCTGGCCACCCGGGCGCTGGCCGAGGCGGTCAACCACTCCAGCATCGACGCACCGCCCGGCACCAGCGAGTTCACGCTGTGCGGCCTGACGCCGCGCGCCAGCACGCAAGTGCAGGCCCCGGCGGTGGCCGAGAGCCCGGTGAACCTGGAATGCGAGGTGCTGCAGGTGCAGCGCCTGCACGACCGCCAGGGCCGCCCGCTGGACACCTGGATGGTGCTGGGCGAGGTGGTGATGGTGCACATCGACCCGACACTGCTGAGCGGCCCCGACGGCACCTACGACACCGCCGCCGCCCCCATCCTGCGCGGCGGCGGCCCGGCCGACTACTTCGAGGTCACGGCGGCCGCGCGGTTCGAGATGCGGCGGCCGGGGTAGCCGGCGTCCTTGTCGAAGCGCGCGCCCTCAGGTTGGCAGGGTCCAAGCTTCAGAACCAGGTCGCAAGCTCAGCTGCGGTTGCGCTCGCATACAAGTTTTTGTATATTTGCTGTGTGAACCAGACCAAGCCCGTCGAGTTTCGGGGAAGTGCGCTGGACGACCTGCGAGCCTTCCCGCTGGATGCTCGGCGAGAGGCCGGGTATCAGCTTGACCGTGTGCAGAACGGCTTGGATCCGGACGACTGGAAGCCGATGAACACGGTAGGCGCTGGCGTGCGGGAAATCCGCATCCGCGACGCTCACGGGATTTTCCGGGTGATCTACGTCGCGAAGCTGGCGGATGCCGTGTATGTGCTCCACTGCTTTCAAAAGAAGACCGAAAGGACCAGCCCTCCCGACCTCGACCTGGCGACGCGGCGCTTCCGCGAGTTGATGCAGGAGTTGAAGTCATGACCAAGCAACGCTTTGCCAGCGTGTGGGACGCCATCGAGGACACGCCCGAGCAGGCCGAGAATATGAAGCTGCGCGCAGCGCTCATGACGGCCTTGAAGGATCGCCTTGCTCAGAGCCGCATCAGTCAGGCGCAAGCCGCTGAACTGTTCGGCGTCACGCAGCCGCGGGTGTCTGACCTCGTGCGCGGCAAGATCGACCGCTTCGGGCTCGACGCCCTGGTGAACATGGCGACGGCAGCGGGGCTGCATGTGGAGCTTCGGATTCTTGAGTCCGCTTGTTGACCAGTTATCGCCCTTCAACCGCAGTCAGGACCCACTGAATGCGCGGCGTCTGAGTCTGACGACGGTGCCGGCACCATGGCCTTGAGCTGAGCCGGCGTCAGGGGTGGCGCGTCAGGGTCGGCGTTGGCGGCTGCGGTGATGGCGCGGTCTTCCTCCGCGGTCGGCATCACGACATCGGGGCGTTGGCGTTGCTGGGACATGGTGGCTGATATGTAGCGAGCGCCGATCCGCCTGTCAAAGCGGCCCGTTCGGCACTGCACTCCCCGCTCCACCCGCCACCTCCGGCACCAGCGCCTGCAGCAGCCCCACCAACTGCCGCCAGCGGGCGTCGCCGAACTGCTGGCGCTGTTGCTGCTGGTGGGCTTGCGCCTGTTCGATCAGCCGGCGCACCGTGGTGTGGCCAGCGGGGGTGATGCGCAGCAGGGTCTGGCGGCGGTCTTGGGGGTCGGGCTCGCGCAGCACCAGCGCCTGTTGCGCCAGGCGGTCGATCAGCCGCGTGAGTGTGGGCTGCTTGGTGGCCGCGCGGCGGGCCAGCAGGCCCAGCGGCACCGGGCCGCCATCGGCCAGCGTGGCCAGCACCCGCCACTCCAGCACCGACAGGCCCGCCGCCCGCACCTGCTCGGCAAAGTCGCCCACCAGGTGGGCGGCGGCCTGCGTCAGCAGCGCCGGCAGGTACTGGGCGACGAAGCCGCCCTCTTGGGGCGGCGCCGCGGGCAGCGCGTCAATAGCGCCCACTGAGCAAGGCCCCGCCACCCGGGATGTGCGTGGGCAGGTTCAGCTGCTTGAGCATCTGCCAGGTGGTGGCCACCGCGGCCGACAGCGTGGGAATGCCCGACGCATCCTGCACCTTCTGGATGGAAGGCAGCGAAGGCATCTGCACGCAGGCCGACAGCACGATGCCGTCGATGCCGCTGCGGTCCAGCCGCTGGTAGATCTCCAGCAGGTTGGCCGGGTTCTGCGCCGCCACCGCCAGGTTGTCGGGGATCTCCAGCGCCACGTAGTCCTTCACCTCCACGCCTTCGTGCTCGATGTAGTCGACCACCAGCTTCGTCAGCGGCTTCATGTAGGGGCAGATCACGCTCACCCGCTTCATGCCCATCGCATGCAGGCCGTCGATCAGCGCGCCGGCGCTGGTCACCACCGGGGCGGCGTTGCCATTGGTCTCGGTGGCCAGCTGCAGCCGCGCCTGTGACTGGCGGTGGTAGCCCAGGCCCATGCTCATGATGGCCACCAGGCAGGCATAGCCCAGCACATCGACCTTGGCGTCCGACAGCTCCAGCGCGCAGCGGTCGCTGTCGCGGTCCATGGCTTCCAGCTCTTCCTTCACCACCTTCTTCATGCGCATGCGGCTGGAGTGGAAGGTGAAGCGCTCGGGCGCCACGTGCTCCCGCGCGCGCAGCAGCGCAGGGATTTCGGTTTCCATCGTCGTGTTGGACGAAGGCACGATCTGCCCCACGCGGATGGGGCGGGCAACGAAGTCGAAGCTCATGCGGAGGCCTCCGGGCTCACGGTCAGGTCCAGGCCCTGCAGCGCATCGGCGCTGGCGGGGTCGATGAAGCGCGCCGCCGCCAGCGGCTGGCGGTTGACGCGCAGGTCGAAGATGTCGAAGCGGTTGTAGTGGCCGGTGATGTCGTGCATCTGCCGCGGCTGCAGGCATTTGCCGAGGTCGATCTCGGCATAGGCGATGCCTTCGACGTCGATCAGCGGCTGGCCGATCACGCGGCCGTCGGGCCCGATGAAGCCCGAGAACGCGCTGTTGGGCCGGGCCAGCAGCTCACGCGCCTCGGGGTGGGTGGCGGCCATGGCGTCGACGATCTCGCTCGACACGGTGGAACACGACACCACCGTGAACAGCTTGCCCTCGAAGCTGTGGGCCGCCGCGCGCAGGCGAATGGCCTCGGCCATGTCGTAGTCCTTGGGCGCCACCGGCAACGCGATGTAGCTGGCCACGTGCACCAGCTCGCCCTGCGCCAGCAGCGAGAAGCGCGCCAGCGTGTTGGTGTTCTCGCCGCAGGCCAGCGCCCCCAGCTTGCCGATGGGCGTGTCGTGCACCCGCAGCGCCGAGGCATCGCCCGGCGCCCAGGTGAGCTTCTCGGCCCAGGTGGGCACCAGCTTGCGGTGGCGGCCCAGCAGGCGGCCGTCTTCGCCGATGGTGACCAGCGTGTTGTAGATGGTGCCGATGCTCTGCGGATGCCGCTCGTTGACGCCGATGACCACATGGATGCGGTGGCGTGCCGCGGCCTGCGCGATCTTGCGGATCTCCGGCCCCGGAATCTCGATGGCCGAGCGAGCCAGCCTGTCGAACCACGGGCTGCCGTCGATCGGGTTCATCACCCAGCTCCAGTACGGGTAGCCCGAGACGAACACTTCCGGAAAGGCCACCAGCCGCGCGCCGTGGGCGGCAGCCTCGGCGATCAGCCGGCAGGCCTTGTCCACCGTGGCGTCGGTGTCCAGGAAGACGGGCGCGGCCTGCACGGCCGCGGCCTTGAAGGTGGGGAGCTGCAGCATGCCGCGCCCCCACCTCAGACCGCCACCACCGGGTGGCGCAGGCGGCCGATGCCCTGCACCTGGCCTTCGATCACGTCGCCCGGCCACACCCATTCCTGCGGGCCGCGGCCGGCGCCCACGCCATCGGGCGTGCCGGTGGCAATGATGTCGCCCGGCTCCAGCGTGATGCCGGCGCTCAGGTCGGCGATCAGCTCGTCCACCTTGAACAGCATGTGGCGGGTGTTGGCGCTTTGCTTGGTGATGCCGTTGACCGTCAGGCTCAGGTCCAGCGTCTGCGGATCGGGGATCTCGTCGGCGGTGACGATGCACGGACCCATGGGCGCATAGGTGTCCTGGCCCTTGGAATAGATCCACTGGCCGGCGCGGCGGCAGTCGCGTGCGCTCATGTCGATGATCACGGTGTAGCCGAACACGTAGCTCAAGGCTTTTTCCACCGCCACACGCTTGGCGCGGGTGCCGATGACCACGCCCAGCTCGATTTCCCAGTCCAGCTGCTGGGTGATCTTGGCGTTGTGCTCGATGGCGTCGCCGGGGCCGATGACGGTGGTGGGCGGCTTGGAGAAGATCACCGGCTGCTTGGGCAGATCCTTCGAGGTGTCCAGCGTGCGGGCCGATTCGGCCACGTGCTCCACATAGTTCAGGCCGATGCCGAAGATGTTCTTGCGCGGCCGCGGGATCGGCGCCAGCAGCTTCACATTGGCCAGCGGCCAGCTGGTGCCGGCCGGGAAGCGGCCTTCGAACGAGGCCAGCAGCTCGGTGGTGCTGCGCACGGCCTGCGGGCCCAGGTCGATGAAGTCCAGCATGTCGGCCGGCAGGCTCTGGCCGCGCTGGGCGGCCAGCAGCGCCAGGTCCACGACCTGTTGATCGACGATGGCGCCCAGGCGGGCGGCGGCCAGGATGTCGGCGCGGTAGGTGACGAGTCGCATGTGAAGGGTCTCCGATGAGGTGAAGAAGCAGGCGAGGGCGTCAGCCCGTCACCGGTTGGTGGCCGCCGTTCTCGGCCAGCGCCTGTTCGCGGTACAGGCCCAGGGCGTTGATCGTGGGCAGGTCATGGAAGGCGAAGAGGCAGGCGTCTTCGCTGCCGCTGGCGTTGGCGTGTTCGTGGAAGGCCCACGAAGGCACGCAGAAGATGTCGCGCTCCTGCCAGTCGAAGCGCTGGCCGTTGATCACCGACCAGCCTTGGCCCTTGGCCACCTGGTACAGGAAGCTGCCGGTGTGGCGGTGGGCTTTGGTGTGCTCGCCAGCGCGCAGCAGCTGCATCGAGGCGCCCACCGTCTGCATCACCGGCCCGCCGGTCAGCGGGTTCACGTAGTTCATCAGCACGCCGTCGAAGGGGCTGCCGTCGGTCACCGCGGCCTGGCGCACCAGGGCCTCGTAGGTGGCCGCCCATTCGTACTTGAAGAGCGGCGAGTAAGGCTTGGTCCAGCCGTGCTGCTGCGGCTGCAGACCGGCGCCGGCCCAGGCGGCCATCAGGTCGTTCACCGGGCGCGTCACGGCCTGGTGCAGGTCGGGGTGCACCGCGTAGAAGTTGGCCTCCATCGCGTTGACCAGCGGAATGTCCAGCCCGTCCTGCCAGATGCAGGGCGTGCCGTCTTCCGCCACGCCATGCTCGTGCCAGGTGCCGTTGGGCGTGATCACGAAGTCGCGGGCGGCCAGCGTCACCTGGTGGCCGTCGACGATGGTGTAGGCGCCGCTGCCTTCCATGATGAAGCGCAGCGCCGAAGCCGCATGCGCATGGGCCGAAGCACGCTCGCCCGGCTTCATCACCTGCAGCCCGGCATACAGCCAGCCCACGGCGGCGGAGACGTCGCGGCGGCCAGGGTTGTCCAGGTACACCACGCGGCGGCCGGCCTTCTCGGGCGTCACCAGGTCGACCGAGCGCAGCACGTGCTCACGCAGGTCGCGGTAGCGCCACAGCACCGGCACCGAGGCCGACTGCGGCTGCCAGGGCTCGATCTTGTTGGCCACGGTCCACAGCGCGCCGGTCTTCAGCCGGTCCAGCTCGGCGTAGTAGGCCAGCAGCTCGGGCGAGTCGGCCACGTCGGCGCGGCCGGCCACCGATTCGCGGTATTGGTCGTAGTTGGCTTGGGTCATCGCAGGGCTCCTGCTCAGGCGGGGGTCGCGGGGGAAGAAACCAGGGGCTTGGCCAGCACGCGCTCGAACTGCGTGCGCGCCGGCTCGATGGCCGGGTGCCAGGCCACGCCGCCGCGGCCCAGGCGCACCAGCTCGCGGTGCAGCCAGGCCGGGTCGCTCATGAAGGGGCGGCCGATGGCGCACAGGTCGGCGCGGCCGGAGGCGATCACGCTGTTGACCTGGTCGGCCTCGGTGATGGCGCCGACGGCGATGGTGGCCACCTGCGCTTCGTTGCGGATGCGGTCGGCCATTGGCGTTTGATACAGGCGCCCATACACCGGACGTTGGTCGGGCGTCACCTCGCCGGTGGACACGTCCACCAGGTCGGCGCCGGCCTGCTTGAACTGCCGGGCCATCTCGATGGCGTCGTCCACCGTGGTGCCGCCTTCGGCCCAGTCGGTGGCCGACAGGCGCACCGACATCGGCCGGTCGGCCGGCCAGGCGGCACGCATGGCCGCGAACACTTCCAGCGGGTAGCGCAGGCGCTGGGCCAGCGAACCACCGTACTCGTCGTCGCGCTGGTTGGTCAGCGGCGACAGGAAGCTGGACAGCAAAAAGCCGTGGCCGGCCTGCAGCTCCAGCCAGTCGACGCCGGCCTCGGCGGCGCGGCGGGTGGCGGCCACAAACGCGTCGCGCACCGCGTCCATCTGCGCGCGGTCCATGGCCGCGGGCACGGCAGACACCCCGGGCTTGTAGGCCAGGGCCGAAGCCGACAGCAGGGGCCAGCCCTCGGCCAGCGGCTGGTCGGCCGGCTCCCACCCCGGCTGCACCGCGCCGCGGCGGCCGGCATGGCCCAGCTGCAGACCGAAACGGGCCGGCGTGTGGCGGTGGATGAAGTCGGCAATCGCCGCGATGCCGGCCTGCTGCTCGGCATTCCACAGCCCGGTGTCGGCGCGGGTCATGCGGCCCTCGGGCGTCACCGCGGTCATCTCCATCATCACCAGGCCGGCGCCGCCCAGCGCCCGGCTGCCCAGGTACATGCGGTGGAAGTCGCCGGCCACGCCATCGTCGGCCGCGGCCTGCAGCAGCGTGGGCGATACCACCACGCGGTTGCGCAGCGTCAGGCCACGCACCGGGAAAGGCGTGAGCATCGGCAGCGGGGCAGGCTGCGTGTCGGCCACGCTCACCCCGGCCTGGCCGGCCAGCCAGCGTTCATAGCCGGCCACCCAGGCCGGGTCGCGCAGGCGCAGGTTCTCGTGCGAGATGCGCTGCGAACGCGTGAGCAGCGAGTAGGTGAACTGCTCGGGCGCCAGACCGGCATAGCGGCGCACGTTCTCGAACCATTCGGTGGAGTTGCGCGCGGCGTTCTGGATCTTCAGCACCTCCACGCTGCGCACCTCCTGGTAATGGGCCAGGCCGGCGCGCAGGTCGCCTTGTGCGCCCTTCAGGCAGCGCGCCAGCTCGATCGCGTCTTCCAGCGCCAGCTTGGTGCCCGAGCCGATGGAGAAGTGCGCGGTGTGGGCGGCATCGCCCATCAGCACCACCGGTATGTCGCCGTTCCAATGCACCCAGCCGCCGCAGATCACCCGCGGGAAGCGGATCCAGATGGCCGAGCCGCGCAGGTGCGTGGCATTGCTGATCAGCGGCTGGCCATCGAGCCAGGGCGCGAACAGCCGCTCGCAGAAGGCGATGCCTTCTTCCTGGCTCATCTCGTGCAGCCCGCTCTTGTGCCAGCAGTCGTCGGGCGTTTCCACGATGAAGGTGGACAGCCCGTTCTCGAAGCGGTAGGCATGGGCCGCGAACCAGCCATGCTCGGTCTCGACGAACAGGAAGTTGAAGGCGTCGAACACCTTGCGCGTGCCCAGCCACACGAAGCGGCAGTGCCGGGTGTCGATGTCGGGCTGGTAGGTCGCAGCGTAGCGGGTGCGGGTGGGGCTGTTGATGCCGTCGCTGGCAATCACCAGATCGGCGCCGTACTGGCGCGCGATGGCCTGGTCGTCGGTCACGGTGGTCTCGAACACCAGCTGCACGCCCACTTCTTCGCAGCGCGCCTGCAGGATGTTGAGCAGCCGCTTGCGGCCGATGCCGATGAAGCCGTGGCCGGTGGTGCGGATGGCCCGGCCCTTGAAGTGCACCTCGATGTCTTCCCAGCGCGAGAACTCGTCGGCGATGCTGCGGGCCGACACCGGGTCGGCCTCGTGCAGGTGGTCCACCGTGGCATCAGAAAACACCACGCCCCAGCCGAAGGTGTCGTAGGGGCGGTTGCGTTCGACCACCACCACCTCGTGGCTGGGGTCCTGCAGCTTCATTAGCAGGCCGAAGTACAGGCCGGCGGGGCCGCCGCCGATGCAGACGATCTTCATCAATGTGCCTCCAGCGCGTGGCGCAGTTCGAGGGGGATGGGAATGGCTTCGTGCGTGACCAGCGAGGTGGTCACCAGGGTCTGGCGGGCCTGCATGCGCAGCTGGCCGTCGCTGCCACGGCAGGCCAGCTCCAGCACCAGCGAGCGGCTGCCGAGGTGGGCCACGTCCAGCGTCAGCGTCACGTCGTCGCCCATGCGGCTGATGGCCTTGAAGTCGGCCTCGATGCGCACCGAGGGCATGCCCTGCCGGCGGCCCAGGATGTAGCCGGCAAAGCCGCCGTCGGGCAGCAGCTGGTCGACCCAGGCTTCCAGCAGGTCGTTGAACATCACGAAGTACTGCGGGTAGAAAACGATGCCGGCGGGATCGCATTCCGAGAAGCGGATGCGGTGCGCGCGGCGGAAATGCCGTGGCGTGGCGGTGGTCATGCGGTATCTCCGGGGCTCAGGCGTGCAGCGCCTGTTGTTGCAGCGCGGCTTGCAGGGCCTTGCCGTGTTCGTCGGCCAGCGCGGCATCGCGCAGCCGGGCCAGCTGCGCCGGGGCCAGCGTGGCGCCGTGGCGGTCCAGCACGCCCAGCAGCGTCTGGTAGTTGCGCAGGCCGCGGGCATGGGTGTCGCCATAGCCCTTGACCAGCCGCTGCAGCCGCGCCACTTCCAGCGCCAGCGCCGGGTGGCTGGCGGCCAGCGCCTGCACCCGCTGCAGCCAGTGCTCGATGCGCTGGTTCTCCTGCACGTAGCGCAGCGTGCTGCGGCGGGCCACGCGCCAGCGCGACAGCAGCCACAGCAGCGCAAAGCCGCGCAGGCTGGAGGTGCGGATCACCCGCCCTTCCCGCGTGAAGCGGGCCACCAGCCGGTGCAGCGCATGCGGCCGGGCCAGCCAGCGGCCCAGGGCGGCCGGCAGGGTTTCGCACACCTCTTCGATGCGCGGGTGCATGAACTCGTGGATGTGCAGCTGCTGGTCGGCCTTGGCCCGCACCTCGCCCTGCACGCGCTGGAAGCGGCTGTCGCGGGTCTTCAGGTCCGCCACGCGGATGGTGTCTTCGTACGACATCCACAGCGCCAGGTGACGGGCGGTCTCGCGCACCAGGGTGTCGTCTTCGGCGCCGGCCTGTTGCACCAGCGCGGCCAGGCGGTCGAGGTAGAGCGCGGCATAGGCCGTGTCCTGGTAGTCGATCAGCCGGCGCACGCCTTCGCGCACCACGTGGTGGCAAGGCGGACGGTGTTCACGCGCCAGCCGCTGCAGCAGCGCGGCCACGGCGGCAGATTGGGGGGCCGGCGCAGGCACGTCGGCCGCGGGTTCGGCCGCCGGTGCGTCCTGGCCCAGCGCTGCCTGGCAGCCGCGGCCAAAGGCCTTGAGGCTGGGCTTGACGCCCACGCCACCGCGTTCGATGGTGGCCTCGAAGTCGGCGCGCGAAAAGGGCAGGGCGCCCACGCCGCACAGCGCACCGAACAGCACCGCGCTGATCACGCTGCCGCTGGCTTCGGCGGTGCGCGCCATGTCGAAGCTCACCAGCTTCTGCGCCGCTGCCTTGGCATGCTGCAGCAGCACCTCGTCGTTCACCCGGCCGTCGCCCATCGCGGCTTTTTCGGCGATGGCGTACACCCGGTGGGTGGAGGTGATGAGGGTGGTGCGCTGCGGCGTCACCAGGCCACGCTGCACCGCGCGGCCGGCTTCCATCAGCTCGGAGCACAGCACCACGTCCAC
>CAKZXL010000852.1 GCA_937883885.1 uncultured Aquincola sp.
GCGCTGTAGGAATTTGCCTGACAGGGGGTACGGAACAAACGGGACTCAAGTCATGGAGATGGGCCACTGTTGCCCCCTTGTTTCGGCTTCTAAAGTTCATCCCATCGCAGCACACGAGCTGCTGCCCTTGAGAGACCCAGGAGCCCGACATGACCGCCGACCAAATCCTTGCCGAAATCCGCGAAGCGAACCTGAGCTACCTGATGCTGGCGCAAAGCCTGATCCGCGCCGACCGCGAGCAGGCGCTGTACCGCCTGGGCATCAGCGAAGACACCGCGACGCTGATCGGCACGCTGTCGGCCGCGCAGATCATGAAGGTGGCCTCGGGCAACACGCTGCTGTGCCGCTTTCGCATGGACGACGAGCTCGTGTGGAACCTGCTGACCAGCCACGGCAAGGCTTCCGCCAACGATGCGGTCAATCGCCTGCATGCCTCCATCCTGATGGCGGGCCGCCACCAGGAAGCGGCGTAAGCCGAACCGGCAGCACGACCGGTCACACGCCAGACAACACAGCGATACAGGACGGAGCAAAGATCATGGCACGCAACAAGAGCATCCTCACCGAAGCCAAGCAAATCGAACGGGCGGTCACGCTGATCAACCTGGGCGCTCGCCTGCAGGTGCTGGAATCGGAAACCGACCTGAGCTATGAGCGGCTGCTTCGTCTTTACAAGGAAGTGTCCGGCAAGAGCCCCAGCAAGGGCCAACTGCCTTTCTCGACCGACTGGTTCATGACCTGGCAGCCGAACATCCACGCCAGCCTGTTCCTGAACATCCACGAATACCTGAACAAGGCGGCGGAGATGGACGAGATCGACGTCGTCATCAAGGCCTACCAGCTCTACCTGGAACAAACCCAAGCCCAGAACCTGGAACCGCTGCTGTCCGTCACCCGCGCCTGGCGCCTGGTCAAGTTCGTCGACAACGGCATGCTGACCATGACCAAGTGCAACAGCTGCGGCGGCCACTACGTCACCCACCCGCATGAAATCGCCCGTCACTACACCTGCGGCCTGTGCAACCCCCCGGCGCGTGCCGGCAAGGGCAAGGCGGCCGGCGCCCTGACCATGCAAAGCAGCTCCGCGCACTGACACGCGGCGCCGCGAAAAAAGTCCTCAAGACGCCCGCAGCACCAGCCGATACACACCCTGCGGGCGATCTCATCGCTCATTTGTCTCCTCCTGGCACAGTCTCTGTGCTTTCACGCGGACCCCACGGTCCGCGTTTTTTATTGGCGCGCCAAAACGGCGCTGTTGCATGGAGCGACCCCCGGCCCCCGGCGCCAAACTCAAGTGAACGGATCCCGCACCGATAAACCGCGGAACCAGGAACTCGTTCACATCATGTTCGTCATCATCGGCTGGCTCGTAGCGCTGGGTTGCATCTTCGGCGTGTTCATCGCCCACGGCGGGAACATCAGCGTCGTGCTGCATGCGTTGCCGTTCGAGATGATCACGATCATGGGCGCGGCCATCGGCGCGATGATCGCCAACAACCAGCCCAAGGTGCTCAAGGCCACCATGAAGGGCTTCGGCGCCTGCTTCAAGGGCAGCAAGTACACCAAGGCCCGCTACATGGAGCTGATGGCGCTGCTGTACGAGATCCTGCAGAAGGCACGCAAGGAAGGCCTGATGTCCATCGAAAAGGACGTCGAGGACCCGCACAGCTCGGCCATCTTTTCCAAGTACGCGGTGGTGGGCAACGACCACCATGTGATGGAGTTCATCACCGACTACCTGCGCATGATGGTGTCGGGCAACCTGAACTCGCACGAGATCGAATCGCTGATGGACAGCGAGATCGACACCCACCACCACGAGGCGCATGCCGCGGTGGGCGCCATCCAGCGCCTGGCCGGCGGGCTGCCGGCCTTCGGCATCGTGGCCGCGGTGCTGGGCGTGGTGAACACCATGGGCTCGGTAGGCCAGCCGCCGGCGGTGCTGGGCGGCATGATCGGCTCGGCCCTGGTGGGTACCTTCCTCGGCATCTTGCTGGCCTACGGCATCTTCGAGCCGCTGGGCGGCCTGCTGGAGCAGAAGGTGGACGAAGGCAGCAAGGAGCTGCAGTGCATCAAGACCACGCTGCTGGCCTCGATGCAGGGCTATGCGCCGCAGGTGGCGGTGGAGTTCGGCCGCAAGGTGCTGTATTCCACCGAGCGCCCGACCTTTGCCGAGCTGGAAGGCCACGTCAAGGGCAAGAAATGA
>CAKZXL010000853.1 GCA_937883885.1 uncultured Aquincola sp.
ATCGAGGTAACGGTGGTCGTTGGGCGTGCCCACCTCGTCGCCCAGGTAGATCAGCGGAATGCCGCCGGTGCTCAGCGCCACGCTGTGCAGCAGCAGCACACGCTGCACCGCCAGCGGGTCGCCCTGCTCCAGCCCCACCAGTGAGGCGCAGGTGCCGCTGATGCGGCAGTCGCCGGTGGCCGGGTTGTCCTGGAAGGGCACGCCGCGCGCGAAGCTGCCGGGGAAACGGTTGACGTAGAAGCGGTTGAGGAACTGCCGGTGGTCGAAGCCGTTGATGCCGAAGCGGATGGCGTCTTCGTCGGCGAAGGTCCAGCCGATGTCGTCGTGGCTGCGCACGTAGTTCACCCAGGCGGTGCCGGCGGGCAGCGTGTGCCGCTCCTGCAGCGCCTGCTGCAGCAGGTTCACTTCGCGCGTGGCCAGGGTGTTCCACAGCAGCGCCATCTGCAGCGGGTTGTACGAGAGCTGGCATTCCTCGGGCGAGATGTACTTCATCACGTCGTCGGGGTGCACGATGGCTTCGCTCTTGAACAGCAGCCCCGGCGCGGCGATGCGGCACAGCGCATTGAAGGCGCGGATCAGCGCATGCGCCTCGGGCAGGTTCTCGCAAAGGGTGCCCAGCCGCTTCCAGATGAAGGCCACCGCGTCCATGCGCAGGATGTCGGCGCCCAGGTTGGCGATGGCCAGCATCTCGCCGGCCATGGCGGTGAACACGGCCGGGTTGCCGTAGTTCAGGTCCCACTGGTAGCTGTGGAAGGTGGTCCACACCCAGCGGCCGTCGGGCAGCTGGCTGAAGGCGCCGGGGTGCTCGTCGGGGAAGATCTCGCGCACCGTCTGCTCGTACGCGTCGGGCTGGCTGCGGTCGTCGAACAGGTAGTAGAAGTCGCGCCGCGCCGGGTCGCCCTGCACCGCGGCCTGCGCCCATTCATGGTCGTCGGCGGTGTGGTTGAAGATGAAGTCCAGCACCAGGCTGATGCCGGCCTTGCGCAGCGCCACGGCCAGCGCGCGCAGGTCTTCGATGGTGCCCAGCGCCGGGTTCACCTCACGGTAGCTGCTGACCGCATAGCCGCCGTCGTTGTGCTCGGGCGGGCACTTGAAGGGCGGCATCAGGTGCAGGTAGGTCAGCCCCAGTTCCTGGAAGTACGGGATGTGGTCGATCACGCCCCTCAGGTTGCCGCAGAACAGGTCCACGTAGCAGACGCCGCCCAGCATGGTTTCGCGCTGGAACCAGTCGGTGTCGGCCTCGCGCTGCGCATCTTGCGCGCGCAGGTCGGCAGGGCGTGACTGCCAGCCCTGCCAGGCAGTGAACAGCAGTTCGTCCAGGAAGGGCACGAAGTCGGGCCGCTGACCGTAAAGGCCGGCCAGTTCACCGAACAGCCGCGGGAAGTGCCGGTCGAGCCGGCTCGAGAAGGCTTCCCACGCGCGCCCGCGCGCCGCAGCGCCGAGGCGGCGCGACAGCGCGCTGCGCACGTGCGTGAGCGCGAGCGTGGACTGGTTGTCGAGAGTGAGCATGCAAGCGTTGGCACCGCCGAACGCGGTGTCATAAAAATCGTTTTTGGAGTTTGCGCAAGAGGCCGAAGCGCTTTGGAAACTTTACACCGTGTGACGTGTTGCACGCTCGGGGTAAACGCCAAAGCGCTGCCAAAACGCTTTGAATACAGTCCAAACCGCTTTGGCAAGCCCGCAAGGCACTCCACCTACCGCGCCCCATGCCCGCCGCGGCATGCAAATGACAGAGTCATCACCTATGAGACAAGTGATTTTTGCCCTGGCTGCCACCGCGGCCGCCGTCAGCCTCGCCTTCCCCGCTTCGGCGGCGCAGGTCGACTTCACCGGCTACCTGCGCACCGGCGCCGGCTCCAGCAGCCAGAACGGCAAGGAAGTCTGCTTCCGCATGCCCGGCTCCATCGTCTGGTTCCGCCTCGGCAACGAGTGCGACACCTACGCCGCCCTGTCGTTCGGCGCCACGCTGGGTCAGGTGGACGGCACCACCTTCAAGACCAAGTTCACCACCGCCTACGGCACGCAGCAGATGGCGAACTGGGAGCAGACCACCCCCGCCTTCCGCGAGGCGTATGTGGAGGCCGTGGACATCGGCGCCTCCACCGGCTGGTCGGCGCTGAAGGGCGCCACGCTGTGGGCGGGCAAGCGGTTCTACAAGAACCCCGACATCCACATGCTGGACTACACCTACTGGGAACCGGCTGCGGCCCCGGGCTTCGGCATCGACGGCGTCAAGACCCCGTTCGGCAAGTTCGCCTACGCCTACCTGCGCGCCGGCGATTTCGCGGGCTACGGCATCGACAAGACCAACACCGCCTACAACCCGCAGATCATCGACGGCGGCTCGCGCACCGCCACCTCGCACGACCTGCGTCTGGAAGAGATCAAGACCAACCCGGGCGGCAAGGTCACGCTGGGCGCCAACATCATCATCAACGGCAACCGCGGCGGCAGCTCGACCTACCTCGACCAGCACTGGGAGACCCTCAACATCAACGGCGTGCCCACCACCGTGCTGGTGCAGGAACGCAAAACCAGAAGCAACAAGGGCAAGGACGGTTTCGGCTTCACCGTCACCCACCGCCAGACCGACTTCCTGGGTCTGGGCGGCTTCCATGACCTGGGCTTCCAGTACGCCAAGAACGCGGCCGCGCTCAAGGGCTTCGGCATCGCCGCGCTGCCGGTCGAACGCGACGAGTGGCTGCTGTTCAACCACTGGGCGATCGAGCCCAAGAACCTGCCCTACACCGCCACCGTCACCGCCGGCTACCGCCACCTCGACCAGGCCGGCACCCCGGTGCAAAAGGACTTCTGGCTGGGTGCACGGCCGGCCTACCACATCAACAACGTGTGGAGCCTGGTGTCCGAAGTGGGCTACCAGCAGGTCAACGTGGCCGGCCAGGATGCGCGCAAGCTGGCCAAGGTGACACTGGGCACGCAGTTCTCGATGGGCAAGAGCGTCTGGGCCCGCCCGTCGATCCGCTTCTACGCCACCTACGCCAAGTGGAACGATGCCGCCGCCGCCGCCGGCTCGGTGGCCTGCACCGGCCGCGACTGCGCCACCGCGGTTGACGCCTTCAGCGACAAGCGCCACGGTGTGGGCTACGGCGTGCAGGTCGAAACCTGGTTCTGACCTCGCCCGGCATCCCCTGAACGCGCCGGGGCCTGACATCCCCGGCGCAACGACGTTGACCCTTCTTCCCCGAGTTCCTGGAGACAGCATGAGCCCGATGCGCCCCGCCACCCCTCAACGCCCCGCCGCCCGCGGCTTCCGCCTGGCCGCCGTTGCCGCCGCCCTGGCCGCCGCCGGTGCCGCCCAGGCGCAAACCACCGTCAGCATGTGGGTGCATGCCGGCCCCGGCCCGGAGCGTAATGCCTACGCCGCCTCCATCAAGGCCTTCAACGAGGCCAACAAGGACATCAAGGTCGATCTGGTGGCCCTGCCCGAGGGCAGCTACAGCGACCAGGTGAACGCCGCCGCGCTGGCCAAGAAGCTGCCCTGCGTGCTCGATTTCGACGGCCCCAACGTCTACAACTACGCCTGGACCAAGAAGATCGTGCCGCTGGACGGCTATGCGCCACTGCAGGCCGTCAAGGG
>CAKZXL010000854.1 GCA_937883885.1 uncultured Aquincola sp.
AGCAGGTACTTCTCACCCACCAGACCCCGGCCCTCGTAGCGCCGCATCAGCGAGAACCTGGCTTCCGCCCAGAGCTGGATCGGCTGGTTGAGCTCGTCCACACGGATGTCGGGCGGCACACGGTCGGACGCCATCGCCAGGAGCAGCGTCTTCAGCCCCCGGATGTGGTTGGGGGCATTGACCAGCGGTGTCTGCGAGCCCGCGGCGCCGGTCGGTGACTGCATCGCCTGCAGCGCCCGTTGGGCGGGGTCGCGGATGACGATGGTGTCGGCCGGGGTGTCTGCCCTGCGCAGCACCAGCGTGTAGGTGGCGTGCGCCGACGAGATGAACAGGTTGACCGGCTTGGGCGAGTCGCCGACCGGGCGGATGTAGATCTCGCCCTTGTCGCGGTCGCACTCCAGGACGATCTCGCCCGCGGGGTTTACGGCTGGCAAGGCGGCAGCGGGTGGCCCACCGTTGCTGCCGCTCGAAGTCGGCGCGGCGCTACCGCAGTTGCTGGAATGGATGTTGCCGAACACGTCCGTGATCGCGGCGCCATCGATGCGGATGCGCGTGGGCTCCTTGATCGACAGCAGGGCCTCGACGGCCACGCCGTCGCGGGCATCCAGCACCTGCAGCGCGGTTGCTGGCGCTGCGGCTGCGAGCAGACCGGGAAGGGCCACCCATGCGGCAACCCAGCGGAACCAGCGGGGTGTCAGGCAACCGCGCGCCGGAAACACCACCACTGCCGGTGCGGCGTGGCGACGGCTCAGCGGCCGGGAGTCACGGCGCGGCATGGTTCACCTCCTTGAAAGTCTTCAGGTGCATCCGGCCGCCGCTGTACGCGAAGCCCACCTCGTAGGCCTTTGCGTCGTTGGCCGTTTCCAGGCCGTTGACCAGCGTGCGCAGCCGGCCGCGGACGACGACGGTCTGTGTGTCCTCGCTGGGCACCAGCTGCTGCGGCATGAAGAAGGTGCTGGCGTTGATGCGCTTCAGCCGCGCCGCCTCCAGCTCCTGGCGGGTCTTGAGCTCGCCGTGCTGGTCAGGCTCGACATAGCCGAGCAGGATGTCCTTCTTCCAGTCGATGGAGACAGGGGTCACGTCCAGCACCAGCCAGGCGATGAAGGCGCCCATCTGCTCGAGATACTCGCCGCTGGCCTTGTCGCGCGAGACCCAGAAGGACTTGTTGATGGACGGCGGCACGACGACGGTGCGTACCGTGCCGAGCAGGTTGAGGATCACCACCAAGGCCAGCACATGCGCGGCGGCCAGCAGGCCCACGGTGAGCGCCAGGCCGCGGTTGCGGCGGCGCATCTCCTTGATGTCCCCGTTCAGGCGTTCGAAGTCCATGGCGATGGCCTTCGAGTCAGCCGACCATGCGCCGGATGTGCGACGGCGGCGTGGCGCGCATCGCCGTCAGCGGGCTGGTGGGCAGGTGCCAGTACAGCCAGTGCACGGCGAAGGCCGGGTGCTTGTCGGCCTTGATGCGGGCGATGGCGCGCGAGGTGAGGGCGCCGGCGGCCAGGCACAGCGCGAAGGAGAACTTCGAGCCGGACATGTAGCCCATGAACAGCCCGAAGAGCAGGGGCGCGGCGACGTCGACGTCCCAGAAGCCGATCTTCCACTGGTCGTCCAGGCGGCGCGGGATGTAGGTGTCGGCGTGCATGCGGGCCTCCTGCTCGTCGGCTGCGCGCGCGTCAGATCACCGCACCCATGATCGCGCCCGCGATCACGAGGCCGACCGCGGCAAAGATGGCCAGCCCGACATAGAACAGCACCGGGCCGAAGTTGCGCAGCGCGGCCAGCGAGATCAGTGCGACCACGAACCCGACGAAGCCGACCAGGGCCTTGATGCCCGGCCCCAGGCTCGCGATCTGCGTCAGCGCCGAGGTGAGCGGGCCGGTGATGCCGGTGAAGGCGACCAGGTCGAGGGCGTAGCCGGGAAAGGCGACGCACAGGCCGAGCGCCATCAGCAGGAAGAGCGAGACCGGCGACAGCTGGCGCTTCGAGCGGCGGCTGCCGGCGAAGTGGGCCGTACCGGGGTCGTCGGCGCCGTCGGTTGTCAGGGAGCCCGTGGCACGGGCGGGATACACAGAGGCGAGAGCGGTGTTCATGGGAGTCCTCCGAGGGTTCAGGGCTGGGAGACGAAGGTGGATGGCGGTGGCGGTCGGGTCGGGTGGGGGTGATCAGCGGGTCGGTGGCAGGGTTCAGACCAGTGCGGGTAGGGCCGGGTGTGCAGATGAGGGTCGGGCGACTGCAGGCGCACTACAGGTCGGAGGAAACACGCCAGAAGGCGATCTCGACCCGCCGGTTGCGCGCACGGCCTTCCGGGGTGTCGTTCTCCGTGGCGTAGCAGCAGACGCCGCGTCCATCGACCTTCACCTCCGCGCCAGCCAGGTACGGGTGGCGCGCCCGCAGGTACTGCGCGACCGCAGCAGCGCGCTGGCGGGCCAACAGGTCGTTGGCAGCCGCAGGTCCGACGTTGTCGGTGCGGCCCCGGATGTCGACGCGCCGGATGCCGTCGCCCGTGGCCGCGGCATCGATCAAGGCACGGGAAGCGGCCGTGAGCACCGCGCTCCCGAACGGAAAGCCCACGGCGATCTCGGACACCAGCGGTTCGCCCGCGTCCTCGGGCCCGATCGCGGTTCGCTGCGCAGGGGGCAGCGGTGCTTGGGGACCGGCGATCACCAAGGTCTCACCGGGGCTCAGCGACTGTGCAATGACCGCATCCGAGCCCGGGGTGGAATCGGCTCGCGCTTCAGCCGCTGCTGCGCGCGCTGGATCGACGGCCAGCGTCTTCGGCGTGACGACGGGGCAGGCGGGCGGCGCGCACGTGGCGAACCGAGCCTGGCGGCCGTGGTCCACCTGGGCGATCGACAGCCCAGCCGCGGCGCGCGCCGAAGTGGCGGGCGGCTGAGCGGCCTCTGGCCGTGAAGGGAGGGCGCCAGTTCGGGGTGTGCTGCACGACGACGCGGCGCCAACGGCCGTCACCGCGAGCACAGGCACGGCCAGAAGCCGAAGCGCATGTCGCGTCATGGCGCCACCCTCGCAGCCAGGAGGATGGGCGCCGATTGCGCCGCCTGCAAAGGCGGCTGCGACGTCGCCGCAACGGGGCGTGTGGCCGCGCCGCTCGCGGAAGGCAGCCGGCGGTATACCTTCCAGGCGTAGCTGGCACGCGCCGCCGTGCAGGCCTCGCCCTTGAGCTGGCTGCAGGCGGCGTTGTAGGCGCCGACGGCGTTCCAGGAGGCACCGTGCCGCGCGAATGAGTCGGACAGAAGCCACGCGCCGACGTGGATGTTCGTGCACGGGTCGTAGAGCTGC
>CAKZXL010000855.1 GCA_937883885.1 uncultured Aquincola sp.
CCCTACACAGGCACGCTGGTGCGCTTTTGCCTGGGGCTGGAGGCGCTGGACGACCTGACGGCCGACGTGGCCCAGGCGCTGGCGGCACTGAGCCGCTGAAGGTAGACAGGGTCAGGCCTTCGATGAGACCTTGTGTCTCATCAGCCGGCCCTTCTCGCGTTCCCAGTCGCGCTTTTTCTCGGTGTTGCGCTTGTCGTGCTCGGCCTTGCCCTTGGCCAGCGCGATCTCGGCCTTCACGCGCCCGCCCTTGTAGTGCAGGTTCAGCGGCACCAAGGTAAAGCCGCGCTGTTCCACCTTGCCGATCAGACGCTTGATCTCGTCCTTCTTCATCAGCAGCTTCTTGGTGCGGTCGGCCTCGGGGTGCACATGGGTGCTGGCCTCGCGCAGCGCATTGATGCGGCAGCCGATCAAGAAGAGCTCGCCATCGCGGATCAGCACATAGCCGTCGGTCAACTGCACCTGGCCGGCGCGCACCGCCTTGACCTCCCAGCCTTGCAGCACCATGCCGGCCTCGTGATGTTCTTCGAGGTGGTATTCGAAGCGGGCGCGGCGGTTTTCGGCGATGTTGCTCATGGGGCGGCTGGTGTTCGAGTTATGGGCTGGGGCAGGTGCCCCGCTGCTGGGCAGGTGGGGGCACAGCGGCCGCCTACAATCCTGGCCATTCTATGAAGCACGTGAAAAAGTCGGTCTTGCTGTGGTACTCGCCGCAGGAGATGTACGAACTGGTCAGCAAGGTGGAGGACTACCCCAAGTTCCTGCCCTGGTGCGAACAAGCCGAGATCCTCTCGCGCGACGACACCGGCATGACCGCCCGCCTGCACCTCAAGTACCTGGGGGTGCGCCAGGCCTTCACCACCCGCAACGTCAACGTGCCGGGCGAGTCGATGCGCATGCACCTGGTCGATGGCCCTTTCTCCACGCTGGAAGGCACCTGGCTGTTCAAGCTGGTGGGGCAGGGCGAGCAGCAGGCCTGCAAGATCGAGTTCGACCTCGAATACGCCTTCAGCAGCCGCACGCTCAGCGCCGCGGTGAGCCCGGTGTTTGACCGCATCGCCAACACCTTCGTCGACAGCTTCGTCAAGCGCGCCGAAGCCGTGTATGGCAACCGCTGAAGGCGCTGGCGACCCGCTGCGCATCGAGGTGGTCTACAGCCCGGTGGCCGAGCGCACCGAGCGTGTGGCCTTGCAACTGCCGCCGGGCAGCACGGTGGCTGATGCCCTGGCGCGCAGCGGCCTGGCCGAGCGCCATGGCCTGGCGGCTGGCGCGCTGAAGGTGGGCGTGTGGGGGCGCCTGGCGCCGCCCACCCAGGTGCTGCGAGACCTCGACCGCGTCGAGCTGTACCGCCCGCTGCAGGTCGACCCCAAGGAGGCCCGGCGCCTGCGCTACAAGGGCCAGCGGCAGGGGCGGCGCGCTCAGGGTTAACCCGGTGTAAGATTTTGTGTTTTGCGCCGGCGGTCATGGCGCCGTCCTGACCACCGGAGCCTCCTGCCCATGACACTGCTGCAGATCCACCAGCCTGCCTGCCCGGTGCCGCGCGAGGTGGGGTGGTGAGCGCCTGGCGCCTGGGCTGCGTCGCCATCCTGCTGCTGGGGTTGTGGCAACTGATGGTGGGCTTTCCTTCGTGGCGCCCTGCGAAGGTGGCGCCACTGCCGGCCGCAGCCGCTGCCCAGGCGGCGGCCAGCACGCTGCCGCAGGCCAGCTGGAGCACCGCCGGCGACTCGAGCTTTGCGGCGCAGCCATCGTTGTCGCTGGGCCTGTCGCCGCTGGAACAGCCCAACCCCGCCGCATCTTCCGACTGGGACAGGCGCCTGTCCGATGCACGGTCAGAGCAGCTGCGCCTGCAAGCCTTGCCGGGCCTGACGCCCCGTCAACGCGAAGCCGCCCTGCAGGCGCACCTGCAGCAGCACTTCAGTGCCGCCGAACGGGCGCGTGTGGAAGCCGGCCTGCAGTTGATGTCGCGCTGATCGCCGCGCAGTGCCGGCAAGGGCTCAGCGGCACTCCGACGCCGCTGCCTGGCGTGCGCGCGTGGTCTCGGCGCTGCGGGCCTGATCGTCCAGGAACTCGCGCTCGCCCTTGTCGTTCACGCGTGCGATGCGCATGCCGCTTTCCAGCTGCCGCAGCGCTTCGCGGGCGCGGTTGCAGTTCTCGATGCGCTGGCTGGCCTGGCGGGCTTCTTCGGCTTTTTTCTGCGCGGCCTGTTCTTCGTCGGCGCGGCGCTTGCGTGCTTCCAGCTCGGGGTCGATGCGGGCGGCCGATGCTGCAGGCACCAACGGCACGGCGGAGCCGCCGGCTGCGGAAGGTGCCGCTGCGCGCTGCGGCTGTACGGCCGCAGCGGCGGGGCGCTGGACGATGTTCTTGTCCGGCACGTCGCGCGGCGGCGGCATGTCGCTGGCGTGCACCTGGCCGCGCTGGTCCTTCCACACCCACTGGGCCTGGGCCGCGCTCGGCAGCGCCGACAGCAGCAGGGCCAGGGCCGGTGCGCACAACGCGCCACGGAGCAGGTGCGGGAAGGGGCGGTGCATGAGGGCGGCGAGCAAGGCCCGTGAAGGAGATAACCGCGCAGTGTAGCGGCGGCACAGCCCCATCCAGGAAGAAGCCGCGCGCTTACCTATAATCGCGCTTTGCGACTGGAGCTTTCTCATGCGCCTTCTTGGCAAAGCCCTCACCTTCGACGACGTGTTGTTGGTGCCAGCGTTCTCGCAGGTCCTGCCCCGCGATACGAGCCTCACCACCCAGCTTTCGCGCAACATCACGCTGAACCTGCCGCTGGTGTCCGCCGCGATGGACACCGTCACCGAAGCCCGGCTGGCCATTGCGCTGGCCCAGGAAGGTGGCATCGGCATCGTGCACAAGAACCTCACGGCCAAGCAGCAGGCGGCCGAGGTGGCCCGCGTCAAGCGCTATGAATCGGGCGTGCTGCGCGACCCCATCACCATCGGCCCCGACATGACGGTGCGCGAAGTGATCGCGCTGTCCGAGCAGCATGGCGTCTCGGGCTTCCCGGTGGTGCAGGGCAAGACGGTGATCGGCATCGTCACCAACCGCGACCTGCGCTTCGAAACGCGCATGGACGTCACCGCCCGCCAGATCATGACGCCGCAGGAGCGCCTGGTCACGGTGAAGGAAGGCGCTTCGCTGGCCGAGGCCAAGACGCTGATGCACCAGCACAAGCTGGAGCGCGTGGTGGTGGTGGGCGAGGGCTTCGAGCTGCGCGGCCTGATGACCGTCAAGGACATTACCAAGCAGACCACCTTCCCCAATGCGGCGCGTGACGCGCACGGCAAGCTGCGCGTGGGCGCGGCGGTGGGCGTGGGCGACGGCACCGAAGAACGCGTCGAGCTGCTGGTCAAGGCCGGCGTCGACGTGCTGGTGGTGGACACCGCGCACGGCCACAGCGCCGGCGTGATCGACCGCGTGCGCTGGGTCAAGAAGCACTACCCGGGCGTGGACGTGATCGGCGGCAACATCGCCACCGGCGCCGCCGCGCTGGCGCTGGTGGAAGCCGGCGCCGATGCGGTCAAGGTCGGCATCGGCCCCGGCTCCATCTGCACCACCCGCATCGTCACCGGCGTGGGCGTGCCGCAGATCATGGCCATCGACGGCGTGGCCACCGCGCTCAAGGGCACCGGCGTGCCGCTGATTGCCGACGGTGGCGTGCGCTACTCGGGCGACCTGGCCAAGGCCATCGCCGCGGGCGCCAGCACCGTGATGATGGGCAGCGCCTTCGCTGGCACCGAAGAAGCGCCGGGCGAGGTCATCCTGTACCAGGGCCGCAGCTACAAGAGCTACCGCGGCATGGGCTCCATCGGCGCGATGCAGCAGGGCTCGGCCGACCGCTACTTCCAGGAAGGCGCCACCAACAACCCGAACACCACCAAGCTGGTGCCCGAAGGCATCGAAGGCCAGGTGCCGTACAAGGGCTCGGTGGTGGGCATCATCTTCCAGATGGCTGGCGGCCTGCGTGCCTCCATGCACTACTGCGGCTGCGCCACCATCGAAGAGATGCAGACCAAGGCCGAGTTCGTCGAGATCAGCACCGCCGGCATCCGCGAAAGCCACGTGCACGACGTGCAGATCACCAAGGAAGCGCCGAACTACCGCGCTGAATGACGATGGACGCCGACGCGCGCGGGGCGGGCGTACCCGCCCGGCGGGCCGCGGCCCTGCCGTTTATCTTGATCACGGTGCTGATCGACATGGTGTCGATCGGCCTGATCATCCCGGTGCTGGCGCCGCTGGTGGGCACCTTCACCGGCAGCCAGGCCGACCAGGCCTTCTGGTTCGGCGCCGTCTCCTTCGCCTTCGGCATCGCCAACTTTTTCGGCGCGCCGGTGCTGGGCGCGCTGTCCGACCGCTACGGCCGCCGGCCGGTGCTGTTGCTGGGCTTCACCGGCCTGGCTTTGAGCTTCTTCGTCACGGGCCTGGCCAATGCGTTGTGGATGCTGATCGCGGTGCGGCTGGTCAGCGGCGCGCTGCAGGCCAATGCCGCGGTGGCCAATGCCTACGTGGCCGACATCACGCCGCCTGAAGACCGCGCACGCCGCTTTGCGCTGCTGGGCGCGATGTTCGGCCTGGGCTTTGTGCTGGGGCCGGTGATGGGCGGGCTGCTGGGCAGCATCGACCTGCACCTGCCGTTCTACGTGGCGGGCGCGCTGGCGCTGCTGAACCTGCTGTACGGCTTTTTCGTGTTGCCTGAATCGCTGCCGCCCGAGCGGCGCAGCCCCTTCGAGTGGCGCAAGGCCAACCCGGTGGCAGCGCTGCGCGGGCTCACGCAGCTGCAAGGCATCGGGCCGCTGGTCATCGCCATCGCCTTTGCCACGCTGGCGCAGCTGATGCTGCATTCCACCTGGGTGCTGTACACCGCGTTCAAGTTCGGCTGGGGCCCGCGTGAGAACGGCTGGTCGCTGTTTGCCATCGGCATGATGATGATCATCGTGCAGGGCGGCTTGATGCGGCAGCTGCTCAAGCGCTTTGCGGCCGAGCGGCTGGCGCTGCTGGGCCTGATGTCGGCGGCGCTGTGCTACCTGGGCTGGGCCGCCGCCACCGAGGGCTGGATGATGTACGTCTTCATCATCGCCAACATGATGGGCTATGCGGTCACGGCCGCGCTGCAAAGCATCGTGTCCAACGCGGCCGGCGCCGACACCCAGGGCAAGGCCATGGGCGCGCTGGCCAGCATCAGCAGCCTGATGGCCGTGGCCGCGCCGGTGATCGGCGCCAGCCTGCTGGGCTTCGTTTCGCACCTGCCGCCGGGCGACTGGCGGGTGGGCGCACCGTTCTACTTCTGCGCCGGCCTGCAGGCCGTGGCCACGCTGCTGGCCTGGCGGCATTTCCGCCGGGCGCCCGCCGCTTCCGTTTCCCCTTCCTCCGCTCCAGACAGCGCCACCGCCCCGGCGGCCGCCGACGTCCACCCCTGACTGGCATGACCATGCACGACAAGATCCTCATCCTCGACTTCGGCTCCCAGGTCACGCAGCTGATCGCCCGCCGCGTGCGCGAGGCGCATGTGTACTGCGAGATCCACCCGAACGACGTCAGCGACGACTTCGTGCGGCAGTTCGCGCCCAGGGGCATCATCCTGTCGGGCAGCCACGCCAGCACCTACGAAGACCACCAGCTGCGTGCGCCGCAGGCGGTGTGGGACCTGGGCGTGCCGGTGCTGGGCATCTGCTACGGCATGCAGACCATGGCCACCCAGCTGGGCGGTACCGTGGAATGGAGCGACCACCGCGAATTCGGTTATGCCGAGGTGCGCGCCCATGGCCATACCCGGCTGCTGAAGGACATCCAGGACTTCGGCACGCCCGAAGGCCACGGCATGCTCAAGGTGTGGATGAGCCACGGCGACAAGGTCACCGCGCTGCCGCCGGGCTTCAAGCTGATGGCCAGCACGCCCAGCTGCCCGATCGCCGGCATGGCCGACGAGGCGCGCGGCTACTACGCGGTGCAGTTCCACCCCGAGGTCACGCACACGGTGCAGGGCAAGGCGCTGCTCGAGCGCTTCGTGCGCACCATTGCCGGTGCCCAGCCCGACTGGGTGATGAAGGACCACATCGCCGAGGCGGTGGCCGCGATCCGCGAGCAGGTTGGCGACGAGGAGGTGATCCTGGGCCTGTCGGGCGGCGTCGATTCGAGCGTGGCCGCGGCGCTGATCCACCGCGCGATCGGCGACCAGCTGACCTGCGTGTTCGTCGACCATGGCCTGTTGCGCCTGAACGAAGGCGACATGGTGATGGACATGTTCGTCGGCCAGCTGCAGGCCAAGGTCATCCGCGTGGACGCGAGCGAGCTGTTCCTGGGCAAGCTGGCCGGCGTGAGCGACCCCGAGGCCAAGCGCAAGATCATCGGCAGCGAGTTCGTCACCGTGTTCAAGCAGGAGGCGGCCAAGCTGGTAGGGGCGGGTGCCAAGGGGGCCAAGTGGCTGGCGCAGGGCACCATCTACCCCGACGTGATCGAGTCGGGCGGTGCCAAGACCAAGAAGGCCGTGACCATCAAGAGCCACCACAACGTGGGCGGCCTGCCTGAGCAGCTCGGCCTGAAGCTGCTGGAGCCGCTGCGCGACCTGTTCAAGGACGAGGTGCGCGAGCTGGGCGTGGCCCTGGGCTTGCCGCCCGAGATGGTGTACCGCCACCCGTTCCCGGGCCCGGGCCTGGGCGTGCGCATCCTGGGCGAGGTGAAGAAGGAGTACGCCGACCTGCTGCGCCGGGCCGATGCGATCTTCATCGAGGAGCTGCGCGGCTGGAAGGACGAGGCCACCGGCAAGAGCTGGTACGACCTGACCAGCCAGGCCTTCACCGTTTTCCTGCCCGTCAAGAGCGTGGGCGTGATGGGCGACGGCCGCACCTACGACTACGTGGTGGCGCTGCGCGCGGTGCAGACCAGCGACTTCATGACCGCCGACTGGGCCGAACTGCCCTATGGCCTGCTCAAGAAGGTCTCGGGCCGCATCATCAACGAAGTGCGCGGCATCAACCGCGTGACCTACGACGTGAGCAGCAAGCCGCCGGCGACGATCGAGTGGGAATGAGCCAGGATCGGCTTTATGGAAGCCGCAACCGCGTAAGAACCACGCCCTGAGGCTGCGGCCTGGCCGCGATCAACGTGCTGGTCCAAGGCAATCGAGCTGCGGTCGTGGCGACGGTTTTGCGTGCGTGCAGAGCCTGGAGCGGCAAGAGGTCCATGACATCGCAGAAGAGCGACCCGGCCTGCCAGTCGTTGCGGTCGCCAATCACGTAGAAGCGCCGCTTGGCCCGTGTGGCGGCCACGTTCAACAGGTTGGGTTCCGAAACCGCCCAATCCCGTGCGCTGGCACCTTGGGTATTGACGCCCAGCACCAGGGTGACGATGGGCGCCTCCTTGCCCTGCATGGTGTGGATGGTCCCGCACACCATCGTGTCGCCGAGCAGGCGTTTGAGGTTCTCCTGGACAGCCTTGAGCGGCGTCATGACCGAGATGTCTGCTGCATCCACGCCGTCGATGCGCACGCGGGTGAGCAGTGCCAGCAAAGCCGCTCCTTCGGCCGGCACCCAGTTCCCGTCAGAGGTGCCGCTCGCATGAATCCACCCGGTCGGCAGGCTTGCGCGTGTCTCCTTGTCGGCGCGCGGTGTGACGGTGCCGTACACCATGGCACCGTCGTAGGCGATGCGGCTGGCCAGCCCGTGCATCGGCTTGTCGCAGCGCCGATGGACCACCCACGGTAGCCCCATCCAGGTCTCGCTGTCCGCCGGTCCGGCCAGGCGGCCCCATGGCGTCGCCTGATCTGCCAAGGTCTGCGCGGACTGCCTGTTGGGCAGCCAATGCGCATCAACGCCGTAGCGTGCGCGCAGGTGTTCCAGCACCGCGTCGGACACGGTGACGATGGGCTTGAGCTGGAGCGGATCACCTACCCGCAGTGCGCGTCGGGAACGCCAAAGCGCCCCCACCGCCGCCTGCGGAGAGGCCCGTCCGGCTTCGTCGGCCAGCAGCCAGCCTATCTCCCCCGGCCCCAACCAGCGGGAAGAGCGTACGAACGAGGCGAAGGTGATGCTGAGCGCCGGCACGACCATGAACAACGAGGCCCAGGCCGAGCGAACCGCCTCGTTGGAAAGTCCTCGCAGCCGTGGGCCGGTCAACTGGCGTTGATCAGGAACAGGTTGGAGCGCTGACGTGCCGCCTCCAGCGCGAGGAACGTCCGATGGAGCTTGAGCGCCTGCACGAAGACGCGCGCTCGGGCCTGTCGCCAGCTTTCGATGTGCCAGGGCTCGGCCAGTTCGATCGCGTCCCCGCGACCAGTTAAGGCCAGTCGTCTGCGAACTGCCTGGCCAGACGTGCGATGCGGTCGAACCCGGCCCGGGCGAGACCGTGCCGGTCTTGCAGCAGCTTCGGCGCGGTATGCCAGGTGCGCGACGCTCGCCAAAGACTGCACACGTTCGCCCAGAACCCGGGTTGGCTGGCCTGGTGCTGTGCAAGCGCTTCCAGCGATTGCAAGGTGGTGGTCGTTTCGGTGATCTGTTGCGTGATCGTTTCCAGCGTCTGGATCAGCGAGCGGATGCGGGAGGCATCTCAGGGCTGGACGCTCATGCGGCTCGCGCTCCTTGTTGAGCTGACCCTGTCTGCCGAGCCATGCCATCAGGCC
>CAKZXL010000856.1 GCA_937883885.1 uncultured Aquincola sp.
TACGTCGTGGCCACCGACGTGCTGGCCGAGCATGAGGCCGACTTCAACGCCTGGTACGAGACCGAGCATGCCCCCGGCCTGGCCGCGGTGCCCGGCACGGTGCGGGCCAGCCGCTGGCTGGCGCCTGGCGCCTCACCGCGCTACCACGCCTGCTACGACCTCGCGCGGCGCGAAGCCTTCGGCAGCCCGCCCTGGCTGGCGGTGCGCGCCACCGACTGGAGCAGCCGGGTGCGGCCGCACTTTCGCAACACGCACCGCACCTTGTACAGACAAGTGCCGTTGCAGCCGGCCTGATCAGGCCGCGCGGGCGAAGAAGGCCTGCACCAGCTTGACCCAGTAGGTGGCGCCGATGGGCAGCAGCGCATCGTTGAAGTCGTAGCTGGGGTTGTGCAACTCGCAAGGGCCCATGCCGTGGTAGGTGGCCTCGCGATGCTCGCCGTCGCCATTGCCGATGAAGCAGTAGGTGCCCGGGATCTTTTCCAGGAAGAACGAGAAGTCCTCGGCCCCGGCCACCGGCGGCGCCTCGCGAAGCACCTTGTCGGCCCCGAAGGCCTGCGTGGCCACCTCGGCCGCGAAGTCGGTGGGGGCCGGCCAGTTCACCAGCGGCGGGTAGGCGCGCACGAACTTCAGCTCGCCGGTGGCGCCGTAGGCCTGCGGCAGCGTCTCGGCGATGCGGCGCATCTGGTTCTCGATCAGGTCCAGCACCTCGATGCTGAAGGTGCGCACCGTGCCTTTGAGCACCGCCTCGTCGGGAATCACGTTGTAGGCATCGCCCGCATGCATCTGCGTGACGGTGAGCACCGCGGTGTCGATCGGCGACTTGGTGCGCGAGATCACCGTCTGCAGCATGCCCACCATCTCGGCCGCGATGACGATGGGATCGACGCATTTCTGCGGCATGGCCGCATGGCCGCCGGTGCCGCGGATGACGATGTCGAAGCGGTTGCTCGACGCCATCATCGGCCCCTTGCGGAACGAGAAGCTGCCCGCCGGGGCGCCCGGCATGTTGTGCACGCCGTAGACCTCGTCGCATGGAAAGCGCTCGAACAGGCCGTCGGCCATCATCGCCCGCGCGCCGGCGTTGCCGCCTTCTTCGGCCGGCTGGAAGATGAAGTTCACGGTGCCTTCGAAGTCGCGGTGCGTGGCCAGGTACTGGGCCGCGGCCAGCAGCATCGCGGTATGGCCATCATGGCCGCAGCCGTGCATGCGCCCGGGGTTGAGCGACACATGCGCGAAGCGGTTGTATTCGGGCATGGGCAGCGCATCCATGTCGGCGCGCAGGCCGATGGCGCGCTGGCCGGGCCCACGGCTGCCGTGCAGCACGCCCACCAGGCCGGTCTGGCCCAGGCCGCGGTGCACCTCAATGCCCCAGGCGGCCAGCTTCTCGGCCACCAGGTTGGACGTGCGCGTTTCCTGGAAGGCCAGCTCGGGGTGGGCATGGATGTCTCGGCGCAGCGCCCGGATGGCGGGCACTTCTTCGCGGATGGCGTCGATCACGCCGGTGTCGGCTTGCAGGGTCTCGGTCATCGCGGTCATCCTCGGGTTTGCTGGCGCACGTAGTCGGCCAGTTCGGCCGACACGCCGGCCAGGGCTTGCTGCAGCGTGCCGAAGTTGGCGCTGCGTTCGCGGGTGGCTTCGTTCATGTACAGGCCGCGGTGCAGCTCGATCTGCAGGCTGTGGCGGCGTTCGGCCGGGCGGCCGATGCGGGCGATCAGCGCCACGCCCTTGAAGGGGTCGTTGAAGGCCACGCTGAGCGCGCGGCGGCGCATGGCTTCGGCCACCAGCTGGATGAACTCCTCGCTGCAGGTGCGGCCGTCGTGGTTGCCCAGCACCACGTCGGCCAGCGGCTTGTCGGTCTGGATCTGCAGGCCTTCGTACGAGTTGGCGGGCATCGAGTGCAGGTTCAGGTGCCACACCGCGCCGTGGCGCTCATAGGCCTGCTCGATCTGCTGCAGCAGCGTGCGCTGGTAGGGCGCGTGGTACTGGCTGATGCGCGCCTGCACCTCGGCCACGCTCAGCCGCCGGTCGTAGATGGGCTGACGGCCATCATGGCCGGCGTCGCGCCAGATCAGGCCGATGCCCAGGCGGGTCTTCTCGCTGGGCTGGAGTTCGTGCGGCCAGGGTGCGTCCAGCAGCGCCGCATCCAGGTCGGCCGGGTCGCGGTTGGGGTCGATGTAGCTGCGCGGAAACTCCGCCGCCAGCAGCGTGCCGCCCACGCTGGGCAGGGCCTGCCACAGCACGTCGACGTCGGTGTCTTCACCGGCACGCAGTTCTTCAAACGGCAGGGCATAGCCGAAGTCGGCGGGGTACTTCAGGCCGCTGTGCGGCGAATCGGCCACCAGCGGCACCGCATCAGCCGTGGGCTGGTACAGCGTGAAGGGGTCGAACGCCGTGTCGGCTTGGGGCTGCACACGGGTATCTGGGGTGGGTGTCATGCGGGGACTGCTTTGGCGTGCACCGTGATGGGTTGGGGCAGGTCGTTGAGGTGGCAGGCGCTGGTGTGCCCGGGGGCCAGCGTCTTCAGGGCCGGCCGCTCGCTGCTGCAGCGGGGCAGGGCCTTCGGGCAGCGCGGGTGGAAGGCGCAGCCTGAAGGCGGCGCCAGCGGCGAAGGCAGTTCGCCCTGGATGGGTTGGTACTGCCGGCGTGTGGTGTCCAGCGTGGGCAGCTCGGCCAGCAGCGCCTGGGTGTAGGGGTGGTTGGGGCGGTTGAACACCGTGTCGGTGGGTGCCACCTCCACGATGCGGCCCAAATACATGA
>CAKZXL010000857.1 GCA_937883885.1 uncultured Aquincola sp.
CGGTGCGGTTGAACTGGCCCATGAAGCCCACCCAGTTGTAGGCCGGCGCGCGGGCGATGATGCCGTCGAACAGGTTGGGGTTGCGCTGGGCCGCCATCAACGCCTCCCGGCCGCCGTTGGAACAGCCTTCGAAGTAGGCGCGGTCGGGCGTCTTGCCGTAGGCCGACTGCAGCAGCTCCTTCGCGGCGGAGGCCACGGTGGGCACCGACAAGGAACCGAACAGGTTGGCCGCGTAGGTGTCGTTCAGGGCGAAGTTGGCGGACAACCCGTTGTCCGCATGGCCCGAGTCGCTGTTGACGGTGGCGTAACCCGCCTGCAAGGCCGTGAGGTTGCCGCCTTGCAGCCCGGTGATGCTGCCGTTGTAGCCGCCGCCTCCGCCGTAGTAGAGCTTGCCGTTCCAGCGTTCGGGCAGCCGCATTTCCAGGTTGAGGCTGGGCGCCATGGTGGCGGTGACCTTGCAATAGATCGGCGCAGGGCCGCTGGCTGGCACGGCCGCGGCCGTGACCACCGTGGCGCCCGCCATCGACTTGCCGGCCAGTGCCGCGCAGGCCTGTTCGGCCGATACCGTGTTGCTGGCAGGCGTGTGGTCGTCGCCATCGTCATCGTCGTTGCAACCCGGCAGTACAGCGGCCATGAGGGCCAGGGTGGCTGCCAGCAGGGGCGCCTGAAGTGGCGTCCTGGTCAACGGGGGGCGGGTGATGTCTCGGCGCATGTGGTGGTCTCCTCGGCTGTGGTGTGACTTCAGCCCGAGCAGTCTGTCATCCGGCCCCTCGGCCGATTGTTGAGCGCGCACCAATTGGCGGGCCGCCGGACCGGTGCTTTCCCCAGGGGTGTTTACCCCTCTTGTGATGGACGGGCCTGTTGCTGGCATCCTCGCCCGTCGGATGGCACCCATGTCCAAGCAGCAGCAAGCGCCCGAATCGCAGCCCCATGACCTGCTGGCGCAGGCGCCGTGGGTCTCATCGCTCACGCCGCAGGAGTGGCATCAGGCCCAGCGTGAGACGGTGGTCAGCCACTTCGAAGCAGGCACCGTGGTCTGCGCCAGCGGCGTGCCGGCGCGCCACTGGATCGGCGTGCTCGACGGCATGGTCAAGGTGAACACCGCTTCGGCGGATGGCCGCTTCACCACGCTCAGCGGCATCTCCAGCGGCGGCTGGCTTGGCGAAGGCTCGATGCTCAAGCACGAGCGCCGCCCCTATGAGGTCGTCACGCTGCGCGACAGCTGGTTGGCTCTGATGCCCGCGGCCACCTTCGACCGCTTGTGCGCCACCAGCCTGGGCTTCAACCAGTTCCTGGTGCGACAGCTCAATGCCCGGCTGGGCCAGTTCCTGGCGGTGGTGGAAAGCCAGCGCATCCACACCACCACGTCGCAGGTGGCGGTGTGCCTGTGGGAGCTGGTGAACCCGGCCCTGTGCGGGCCGGTGCGGGGGCCGTTGCGGCTGTCGCAGGAAGACTTCGCCAAGCTGTGCGGGCTGTCGCGGCAAGTGGCGGCGCGGGCGCTGCACGACCTGGAAGCCGCGGGGCTGGTGTCCTTGCGCTATGGCGGCATCGAGGTGCTGGACACCGACGGCCTGCAGGCCTGGTGCCGCGGGTCACGCGTGGCGTCTTGACGCGCGGCGACCCAGGCCCTTGCGCCCCGAGATCGTTCAGCGCGCGCCGTAAGCGCGCATGAAGAAGTCGACGTTGGCCTTGGTCAGCGCCTTGTCCTGGCGCGCGTGGGGCTTGCCCATGCCCAACACGGCGCGCCAATGGTCCAGGCCCAGGAACAGGCTCACGAACTGGTCTGCGCACTGGTGCACGTGGGGCAGGGTCAGCGTGCCGGCATCACGGGCCGCCTTCAGGTAGCGCGCCACATCGGCGACGATGCGTTCGGGGCCGACCGTGAAGAACTGGCTGGCCAGCTCACCGTACTGCACCGCCGAACCGATCACGGCGCGGTGGCAGCCCAGCACATCGTCCTGGCGCATCAACTGCAGCAGCGCCAAGCCGATTTCCAGCAACCCGGCCGCCGGATCAAGCGGGTCCAGCCGGGCCAGGGCTTCGGTCTGCATGCCGCGGTCGATGGTGCCCACCACCGTGGCCGAGTACAGCGCTTCCTTGGTGGGAAAGTAGCTGTACACCGTCATCTTCGACACCCCGGAAGCTGCGGCGATCTCGTCCATGCTGGTGCGTTCGAAGCCATGGGCCGCAAACGCCAGCCTGGCCGCTTCCACCACCGCCTCCACACGCCGCGGGTCGCGCGGCCGGCCACGGCGCGGCTTGCTTTCGGGCGCTGGGGCGGCGGCTTCCTGTCCGGCGGTGGGTTCGGGCTTGGCGGGCAAGGGGCGGTTCACGGCGCTGGGCTGCAGTTAACTGGACTGGGCAGTCTACCCTGCGGGCTTCTCACTGCGCCCACGCCGCCGCCAGGTGGTTGCTGAAGGCCCGCACCTTGGCCGACTGCCGTCGCTGCGCGGGGCACACCAGGTGCAGCGGCAGCGCGGGTGCGGCCCAGTGCGGCAGCAGCTGGCGCACCTCGCCGGTGGCCAGTTCTTCGGCCAGCAGCCAGGTGGGCACGTAGCCGATGCCCATGCCGGCCAGCACCGCGGCGCGAACGGCTTCGGTGCTGTTGGTCTGGAAGCTGCCTTGCGCGCGCAGCGTCACCTCGGTGCCCGCGGCCACCGGCGCACCGGGCCCGGCCACGAAGCGCCAGGCATTGCCGGTGGCCAGCTCGGTGTAGACGATGCAGTCCAGTTGCTGCAGGTCTTCGAGCGTGCGCGGCGTGCGCAGCGACCGTGGCAGCGACTGCAGGTAGCGGCGGCTGGCCAGCACCGCGCGCTGGCTGGTGGCCACGCGGCGGGCCACCAGGCTGCTGTCGGCCAGCTCGCCGATGCGCACCGCCAGGTCGATGC
>CAKZXL010000858.1 GCA_937883885.1 uncultured Aquincola sp.
CTGGCAGAGGACGACTTCACCCTGTTCGGCCTGCCGCAGCGCTTTGCGCTGGACCGCGCCGACCTCGACCAGCGCTGGCGCGAGCTGCAGGCCAAGGTGCACCCCGACCGCTTCGCGGCCGAAGGCGGCGCCGCGCAGCGTGTGGCCATGCAATGGTCTGTGCGGGTGAACGAGGCCTACGGCCGGTTGAAGAACCCGCTGCAGCGCGCCGCCTACCTGTGCGAGCTGCGCGGCGCACCGATCAACGCCGAGAACAACACCGCGATGCCGGCTGCCTTCTTGATGCAGCAGATGGAATGGCGCGAGGCGCTGGACGACGCTGGCGACGTGCCGGCGGTGGAAGCGCTGGACGACGAAGTTCGTCAGGCCGAAGCCGGCCTGATGGCCGAACTGGGCACGCTGCTGGACGAGCAGGGCAGCCAGGAAGCTGCCCAGCAGGCCGCGCAACACGTCAGAGCCCTCATGTTCGTCGCGCGCTTTCGTGACGACATCGACCGCCGGCTGGACAGCTTGGGACAATAAGCACACATATGGCATTGCTCCAGATCTCCGAACCGGGCCAGGCGCCCGACCCGCACCAGCGCCGCATCGCCGTCGGCATCGACCTGGGCACCACCCACTCGCTGGTGGCCGCCGTGCGCCATGGCGTGGCCGAGTGCCTGCCCGACGACGACGGCCGCGTGATCCTGCCTTCGGCGGTGCGCTACCTCGATGCGCAGCGCCGGCAGATCGGCGCCGCCGCGCTGGCCGCGCAGGCCGAAGACCCCGAGAACACCGTCGTCTCGGTCAAGCGCTTCATGGGCCGTGCGCTGGCCGACATCCAGGGCCATGACAAGCTGCCTTACCGCTTCGTCGACCAACCTGGCATGGTGGCGCTGGACACGCGCGCCGGCATCAAGTCGCCAGTGGAGGTGTCGGCCGAGATCCTGGCCACGCTGCGCCAGCGCGCCGAAGACACCTTCGACACCGACGAGATCTTCGGCGCGGTGATCACGGTGCCCGCCTACTTCGACGACGCGCAGCGCCAGGCCACGAAAGACGCGGCCCAGCTGGCCGGCCTGAACGTGCTGCGGCTGATCAACGAGCCCACGGCCGCTGCGGTGGCCTACGGCCTGGACAACGCCAGCGAAGGTCTCTACGCGGTGTACGACCTGGGCGGTGGCACCTTCGACATCTCGCTGTTGCGCCTGGCGCGCGGCGTGTTCGAGGTGGTGGCCACCGGCGGCGATGCCGCGCTGGGCGGCGACGACTTCGACGGTGCATTGGCCGACTGGGCGCTGCAGCAGGCCGGCCGCCAGGCCGCCAACGCGCAGGACAAGCGCGCGATGCTGGTGGCCGCCCGCGCCGCCAAGGAAGCGCTGACCGATGCGCCCGAAGCCCGGCTGCAGGCCACGCTGGCCGATGGTCCGCTGAGCGTGCCGGTGACGCGTGCGCAGTTCGATGCGCTCACGCGCCCCTTGATCGACCGCACGCTGGCCGCCGTCAAGCGCGTGCTGCGCGATGCGCGCGTAGCGCGCGACGAGGTGCAGGGCGTGGTGCTGGTGGGCGGTTCCACCCGCATGCCGGCCGTGCGCGCCGCGGTGGCCGAGGCCTTCGGCCGCGAGCCGCTGACCAACGTCAACCCCGACGAGGTGGTGGCCATCGGCGCTGCGCTGCAGGCCAACCAGCTGGCGGGCAATTCGGCCGATGGCGAGATCCTGCTGCTGGACGTGATCCCGCTGTCGCTGGGCCTCGAAACCATGGGCGGCCTGGTCGAGCGGGTGATCGAGCGCAACAGCACCATTCCCACTGCCAAGGCGCAGGAGTTCACCACCTACCAGGACGGCCAGACCGCAATGGCCATCCACGTGGTGCAGGGCGAGCGCGAGCTGGTCAGCGACTGCCGCTCGCTGGCGCGCTTCGAGCTGCGCGGCATTCCGCCGATGGTGGCGGGCGCCGCGCGCATCCGCGTCACCTTCGCGGTCGATGCCGACGGGCTGCTCAACGTGTCGGCGCGCGAGATGCTGTCGGGCGTGGAAGCGGCCATCGCCGTCAAGCCCAGCTACGGCCTGGCCGACGACGAGATCGCCCGCATGCTCAAGGACGGTTTTGCCCAGGCCGAGACCGACATGGCCGCCCGGGCCCTGCGCGAAGCCCGCGTGGAAGCCGACCGCATGCTGCTGGCCACCCGCTCGGCGTTGGATGCCGACGGCGACCTGCTCAGCGGCGCCGAGCGCACCGAGATCGAGCACCTGATGCAGCGCCTGCGCGACATCGCCGCGCTGGACCACCACCACGACATCGACGCCGCCGTCGAAGCGCTGGCGCAGGGCACCGAAGCCTTTGCCGCGCTGCGCATGAACCGCGGCATCCGCCAGGCGCTGGCCGGCCGCAGCATCAACGACGTCTGAAGAAGAACACCGCCACCGCCATGACCGTCATCAAGATCCTGCCGCACGCCGAACTCTGCCCCGAGGGCCGCTCCATCGAGGCGGCGCCCGGCACCTCGGTGTGCGAGGCGCTGCTCGAAAACGGCATCGAGATCGAGCATGCCTGCGACATGAGCTGCGCCTGCACCACCTGCCACGTGATCGTGCGCCACGGCTTCGATTCGCTGGGCGAGCTGGACGAAAGCGAAGAAGACCTGCTGGATCGCGCCTGGGGCCTGGAGCCGCAGTCGCGCCTGAGCTGCCAGGCCATCGTCGCCGCCACGCCGCTGACGATCGAGATCCCAAAGTACACGATCAACCACGCCCGCGAAAACCACTGAGCGGCGCGCCGGTCTGGTGCATGCGTGCACCAAGGCAGGCATGCACGGACGAAAAAAAACCTCCCGGGGAAACCGGGAGGTTGGACAAAACGGGCTCCTGTGCCCTGCTGAGGAGATAGACAGA
>CAKZXL010000859.1 GCA_937883885.1 uncultured Aquincola sp.
GCAGGCGTCGTGTGACGCCTGAATGACGATCTTGTATCGCGATTGTTAAATGGTTGACTGGATCAACCACCTATACCACGGCGATTATTGCGATGCCGCAAATGGTGCGTTGCCTGCACAGTGGCTCAATCGGGCAAGGCATCGTCCCTATCGTTGCACCTGACGTTTCCACCCCGGAACTTCACGAAGGATTGCAAATGAAAAAGACCCTGTTCGCTCTTGCCGCCCTCGGTGCTTTCGCCGGTGCCGCTTCCGCTCAATCGACCGTGCAGCTGTTCGGCACCGTCGACCTGGCAGCCCGCTACGTCAAGAACGGCGACGTCAAGCGCACCGACCTGGCCAGCAATGGCAACTCCACCAGCCGCCTGGGCGTGCGTGGCGTGGAAGACCTGGGCGGTGGCCTGAAGGCCGGCTTCTGGCTGGAAGCCGCCGTGAACCCGGACTCGGGCACGGCCGACACCAGCCGCTTCTGGGGCCGTCGCTCCACCGTCAGCCTGATGGGCGACTTCGGTGAAGTGCGCCTGGGCCGCGACAAGATGCCCACGCAGCTGGCCTTCGAAGCCTACGACGTGTTCGGCGCCACCGGCATTGCCGACATCAACACCACCTACCGCGTGCCCAGCGGCATCACCGTCGCGGCCAACAGCCGTGCCGACAACGCCGTGCAGTACATCCTGCCTGGCAACCTGAATGGCGTGTACGGCACGCTGGCCGTGGCGGCCGGTGAAGGCGTGACCGGCGGCAAGTACATGGGCGGCCGCATCGGCTGGGCTTCGGGCCCGGTGGACGTGAGCGTGGCCTACGGCCAGAACGAGATCACCGACAGCGACGACTTCAAGCGCTTCGTGATCGGCGGCTCCTACGACTTCCAGGTGGTCAAGGTGCTGGCCAACTACCAGGAAACCAAGTTCCAGGACCAGAAGGACCGCCACATGACCGTTGGCGCCTCGGTGCCGTTCGGCGTGGGTGAGTTCAAGGCTTCGTACTCGAAGATCGACGGCCGTGGCGGCGCGATCGCCGACCGTGATGCCGACCAGTTCGCGATCGGCTACGTGCACAACCTGTCCAAGCGGACCGCGCTGTACACCACCTACGCCTACATCAAGAACGACGGCACCGCCAACTACGTGGTGGCCGACAACGGTGCCACCAGCATGACGGGCCGCAAGTCGCAAGGCGTGGACGTCGGCATCCGCCACTCGTTCTGATCTTTGCTTGACGTGTGACAGCGGCGCGCCTGGCGCGCCGCTTGCATTCTTTTCTCCCCGGTTGAACAAGAGGTTTTCCAACCTCCTTCGGGCCCTGGCGATTCAATCGCCCGGGCCCTTTTTTCATTTCTCTACACTCCGCGCCATCGCGCCGCTGGCCTGCGGCTTGCATGGAGTTGCATTCGATGACGGCCTACCTCGTGCGCCGCCTGTGGCAGATGGTCCCCACCCTGGCGGGCGTCGTGCTGCTGGTGTTTTTGTTGTTCAAGTTCTTCGGCGGCGACCCGGCCGAGATCCTCGGCGGCCTCAATGCTACGCCCGAGCAGGTGCAGGCCATCCGCGACCAGCTGGGCCTGAACGAGCCTTGGTGGGTGCAGCTGGGCATCTTCCTCAAGAGCATCGCCACCTTCGACTGGGGCAAGAGCTGGGCGACGAACGAATCGGTGAGCCACCTGTTCGCCACCCGCCTGCCCGCCACGCTGACGGTGATGGTGCCCATCCTGGTGCTGGACGTGCTGCTGGCGCTGCCCATCGCGATGTGGGTGGCCTACCGCCGCGGCTCATTGACCGACCGCGTCATCATGGTGGCCACCACGGTGGCGCTGTCCATCTCGTTCCTGGTGTACGTGATCGTCGGCCAGTACGTGTTCGGCTTCCAGCTGGGCTGGTTTCCGGTGCAGGGCTGGAGCGACAGCACGCTGACCAACCTGCTGACCTATGCGCCGCTGCCGGTGCTGCTGGCGGTGGCGGTGGGCCTGTCGCCGCAGACACGGCTGTACCGCAGCTTCTTCCTCGACGAGCTGGGCCACGACTATGTGCGCACGGCCCGCGCCAAGGGCCTGCCCGAGCGCACGGTGCTGTTCAAGCACGTGCTGCGCAACGCGATGATCCCCATCCTCACCAACATCGGGCTGCAGCTGCCGGGCATCTTCGTCGGCTCCTTCTTGATCGAGGTGTTCTTCTCCATCCCCGGCCTGGGCCGTGAGGTGCTGCTGGCCGTCAACCGCAGCGACTACCCCGTCATCCAGGCCGTCACGGTGTACCTGGCCGCCCTCACCATGGTCATCAACCTGGTGGTGGATTTGCTCTACAAGCTGGTCGATCCGCGGGTGGTGCTGAAATGAGCGCGGTGCTGAACCCGGTGGCCGCAGCGGCTCAAGACGAACGCTCCGAAGGCGTGTGGCATGCCGCCTGGCGGCGCTTCCAGCGCGACCGCATCGGCATGGCGGGCGCGGCCGTGGTGCTGGTGTTTCTGGTGGTCATCGCGCTGGCCGCGCTGGGCCTCGTGGCCGCCGACTGGCAGCGCGAGGTGGGCGTGCCCAATGCGCCGCCCACATTGCTGGGCCCGGCGCCGGCCGAGCAGCAACTGGCGCTGGAAGTGCCCAAGGGCCCCAACGTCGATCTCTCGGCCATCGACCCGCTGGCGCCGCGCTACAAGGAATGGGACGAGCGCGCCCGCCAGTTCAAGACCGAGGAGTTCCACAAGGCCGAGACGCTGCCGCTGGGCGGCGACCGGCTGGGCCGCGACGTGCTGGCCAAGGCCATCAAGGGCACCGAGATCTCGGTCTTCGTGGGCGTGCTGGCCGCGGTGGTGGCGGCGCTGGTGGGCACGCTGCTGGGCGCGCTGGCCGGCTTCTTCGGCCGCCGGCTGGGCGACTTCATCGAGTGGGTCTACAACGTCTTCACCTCCATCCCCGACATCCTGCTGATCTTTGCTTTTGCGGCGGTGTTCGGCCGCGGCATCGGCACCGTGGTGCTGATCCTGGGCCTGACCGGCTGGACCGGCATCTACCGCCAGGTGCGGGCCGAGTTCATCAAGCACGGCAGCCGCGAGTACGTGCGCGCGGCCGAGGCCATCGGCGCTTCCACCGGCTCGCGCATGTTCCGCCACATCCTGCCCAACGTCAGCCATGTGATCCTGGTGCGCATGTCGCTGCTGGTGGTGGGCTTCATCAAGGCCGAGGTGATCCTGAGCTATCTGGGCCTGGGCGTGCCGGTCGATCAGGTGAGCTGGGGCACCATGCTGGCCGAGGCGCAGAGCGAGCTGATCCTGGGCCACTGGTGGCAGCTGGCGGCGGCCACGGTGTTCATGGCGGTGTTCGTCACCGCGTTCTCGTTGATGGCCGATGCGCTGCGCGATGCGCTCGACCCCAAGCTGCGTGGGCTGGAGTAAGCGATGACCCTGCTGAGCATCCAGAACCTGCAGGTGGCCTTCCGCATGGGGCAGGTCGGTGGCGTGGCGCAGCGGGCGCAGGCGGTGGGCTGCGACGGCACCGGCGTGAGCTTCGACGTGCCCGAGAACACCACGGTGGCGCTGGTGGGCGAGTCGGGCTCGGGCAAGAGCGTGACGGCGATGTCCATCCTGAACCTGCTGCCCGACAACGCCGAGCGGCAGGGCCGCATCCTGTACGACGGCCGCGACCTGTTGCAGGCCACGCGGCCCGAGCTGCTGGCGCTGCGCGGGCGCGAGATCGCCTGCGTGTTCCAGGACCCGATGGGCTCGCTGAACCCGGTGTTTACCGTGGGCGACCAGCTGTGCGAGCCGCTGCGCCGACACCTGAAGCTGGGCCGCCGCGCGGCGCTGGCGCGGGCCGAGGCGCTGCTGGCCGAGGTGGGCATGCCCGAGCC
>CAKZXL010000860.1 GCA_937883885.1 uncultured Aquincola sp.
CAGCACCTTCTTGCCCTGGTTGATGAACTCGACGAAGCCCTTCACGCCGCCGGCAAACGCAAAGTTGTCTTCCTTCGCATTGCGCTCATCCACCAGCTTGATCTTCACGCCGTTGTTGAGGAAGCTCAGCTCGCGCAGGCGCTTGGCCAGGACGTCGTAGTGGAAGTCGACGTTGGTGAAGATCTCTTCGTCGGGCAGGAAGTGCACCTCGGTGCCGCGCTTGTCGGTGTCGCCGGTGATCTTCATCGGGCTCACTTCAAAGCCGTCGCGCACCTCGATCAGGCGCTCTTGCGGCACGCCCTTTCGAAACTCCATGAAGTGCACCTTGCCCTCGCGGCGGATGGTCAGGCGCAGCTGCTTGCTCAGCGCGTTGACGCAGCTCACGCCCACGCCGTGCAGGCCGCCCGAGACCTTGTAGCTGTTCTGGTTGAACTTGCCGCCGGCATGCAGCTCGGTCAGCGCGATCTCGGCCGCGCTGCGCTTGGGCTCATGCTTGTCGTCCATCTTCACGCCGGTGGGAATGCCGCGGCCGTTGTCGATGACGCTGATGGAGTTGTCGGAGTGGATGGTGACGATGATGTCGTCGCAGTGCCCCGCCAGCGCTTCGTCGATGGAGTTGTCGACCACCTCGAACACCAGGTGGTGCAGGCCGGTGCCGTCGCTGGTGTCGCCGATGTACATGCCCGGCCGCTTGCGCACGGCTTCCAGCCCTTCCAGGATCTGGATGCTGCCTTCGCCGTAGGCGTCGGGCGTGGGGGTGGGGGAGGTGTTCGGGTCGGTCATGGGGCTCACTTCGCAGGCTGCGGCGCTGTGGCCGCGGCCTCATAAGAAACGCTGAAGCGGGCCGCAGCCCGCTTGATGCTGGACGCTGGTCGTCCGGTCAGATGCGCATCGGCATCACCACGTACTTGAAGCCGGCCTGCTCGGGCACGGTGATCAGCACGCTGGAGTTGGTGTCCTGCAGCTCCAGCCGGATCATGTCCTGGCTCATGTTGGCCAGCGCGTCCATCAGGTAGGTGACGTTGAAGCCGATCTCGATGGCGTCGCCGCCATAGTCGATCTCGAGTTCTTCCTTGGCCTCTTCCTGCTCGGCGTTGCTGGACGCGATGCGCAGGCTGCCCGGCTCGATGTTGACGCGCACGCCCTTGAACTTCTCGCTGGTGAGGATGGCGGCCCGCTGCAGGCTGGCCAGCAGCGGTGCACGGCCCAGCACGACGGCGTTCTTGTGGTTCTTGGGGATCACGCGGTTGTAGTCGGGGAACTTGCCTTCCACGAGCTTGGTGACGAACTCCATGCCCGAGAAGCTGAACTTGGCCTGGTTGCCGGCAAAACGCATCTCGATCGGCGCATTGTCGCCGCTGGCCGCGGCCTCGCCGTCTTCGGTCTTCTCGGCCTTGTCAGCCTTGGCCGGCTTGTCGGCCTTTTCGTCCTTGAGCAGGCGCTGCAGCTCCAGCACCGTCTTGCGCGGCAGGATGACTTCCTGCTTGGGGATCTCGGTCTCGAGCGTGGCCTGCGCCAACGCCAGGCGGTGGCCGTCGGTGGCCACCAGCGTCAGCGTGTGGCCCTCGGCCACGAACAGGATGCCGTTGAGGTAGTAGCGGATGTCGTGCACCGCCATCGCGAAGTGCACCTGGTTGATCAGGCTCTTGAGCGTCTTCTGCGGCACGCTGAACGCGGGGCCGAATTCGGCCGCTTCATTGACCAGCGGAAAGTCGTCGGCCGGCAGCGTCTGCAGCGTGAAGCGGCTCTTGCCGCCTTGCAGCGTGAGCTTGTTCTGGGTGGCCGACAGCGACACCACCTGGTCCGCCGGCAGCGTGCGCAGGATGTCGATCAGCTTGCGGGCACCCACGGTGGTGGCGAAGTTGGCGGCATCGCCGCCCAGCTCGGCCTGGGTGCGCACCTGGATCTCCAGGTCGCTGGTCGTGAACTCGATCTGGGGGCCGGTCTTCCGCAGCAGCACGTTGGCCAGGATGGGCAGCGTGTGGCGGCGTTCGACGATACCGGCGACGGCCTGCAGGGCAGACAACAATTTTTCCTGCGGAGCTTTCAAGACAATCATGTCTTCCTCTTAACTTGGTAGTTCTAGTAGAGCCGCTGCCGGGCTGTGGAGAACGCGATTTTGGCCTGATCCATCAACGATTTACCGCGAGGGCAAGCCTGTGGGCCGCATGACCCGGATTGTCGAGCCGGACATACAACAACTTCGGAAAAACGCGAGGGCCTGTGGATAGGTGCCCGGTTGCGCAAAAGTTGTCCACAGGCTTGTCACTTGACAGCAGCTTGTTCACCCCTTCAGGGTCTGTTCGAGCACGTGGAGCTGCTGGTTCAGCTCGGTGTTCTTCTGGCGTTCGCCGCCGATCTTGCGCACCGCATGCAGCACCGTGGTGTGGTCGCGCCCGCCAAACAGCTCGCCGATCTCGGGCAGGCTCTTCTGCGTCATTTCCTTGGCCAGGTACATCGCGATCTGCCGCGGCCGCGCGATCGAGGCCGGCCGCTTCTTGCTGTACATGTCGGCGATCTTGATCTTGTAGAAGTCGGCCACCGTCTTCTGGATGTTCTCGACCGAGACCTGCCGGTTCTGGATCGACAGCAGGTCCTTCAGCGCCTCGCGCGCCAGCGCGATGTTGATGTCCTTGTGGCTGAAGCGTGAGTACGCCAGCACCTTGCGCAGCGCGCCTTCGAGCTCGCGCACGTTGGCGCGCACGTTCTTGGCGATGAAGAAGGCCACGTCCTCGGGCATGGGCGAGGCTTCGGCGTCGGCCTTCTTGATCAGGATGGCCACGCGCATTTCCAGCTCGGGCGGCTCGATGGCCACCGTCAGGCCGGCGTCGAAGCGGCTGGTCAACCGCTCGTCGATGTCCACCAGCCCCTTGGGGTAGGTGTCGCTGGTCATGATGATGTGCGAGCGCTTGGCCACCAGCGCCTCGAAGGCGTTGAAGAACTCCTCCTGCGTGCGCTCCTTGCCGGCGAAGAACTGCACGTCGTCGATCAGCAGCAGATCGAGGCTGTGGTACTTGGCCTTGAGCTCGTCGAAGGTCTTGCGCTGGTAGTTCTTCACCACGTCGGAGATGAACTGCTCGGCATGCAGGTACAGCACCCGCGCGTCGGGCCGGTCGCGCAGCAGCGCATTGCCCACCGCGTGGATCAGGTGCGTCTTGCCCAGGCCCACGCCGCCGTAGATGAACAGCGGGTTGTACATGTGACCGGGCGCGCCGGCCACGTGCAGCGCGGCGGTGCGCGCCATCTGGTTGGCGCGGCCGGGCACCAGGGTGTCGAAGGTGAGCGCGGTGTTGAGCCGGTGCACAGAAGACGCGGGCGCCGGCGGCCGGCTGATGGCCACCGCCGGAGCGCCCACGTTGGTGGCACCACCGCCAGGGTTGCCGGCGACCCCGCCGCCGACGTTGGCGCCCCCCGACTGGCCGGCGGGCGCCACGCGGGTGGCGATGCTGTCGCCGACGGGGCGGACCAGCGCGGCTTCACGCTGGGCCAGCATCAGCTCCAGCCGCACCGGCTTGCCCGCCAGGTCGGTGAGCACGTTCTCGATGCGGGAAGCGTATTGCGACCGGATCCAGTCG
>CAKZXL010000861.1 GCA_937883885.1 uncultured Aquincola sp.
GTCAGCTTGGCGTTGATCGGGCCCTTGCCGTCGATGGGCTGACCCAGCGCGTTGACCACGCGGCCGATCAGCTCGGGGCCGACCGGCACTTCCAGGATGCGGCCCGTGCACTTGACGGTATCGCCTTCGGAGATGTGCTCGTACTCGCCCAGGATCACCGAGCCGACCGAGTCGCGCTCGAGGTTCAGCGCCAGGCCGTACGACGGCTGGCCGTCCTTGCCGGCCGGGAACTCGAGCATCTCGCCCTGCATCACGTCCGACAGGCCGTGCACACGCACGATGCCGTCGGTGACCGACACGACGGTACCCTGGTTGCGGATGTCCGACGAGGCTTGCAGGCCCTCGATGCGGCTCTTGATCAGTTCGGAAATTTCAGCGGGATTCAGTTGCATAGCTTTCTCCGGTCGGCCGCGGGGCCGGGGACACTCAGGCGGTGAGCGCGACCTTCATCTGTTCGAGGCGTGCCTTCACCGAGGTGTCGAGCACTTCGTCGCCCACGACGACGCGCACGCCGCCAATCAGCGCCGGATCGATCCAGACGGTGGGATTGAGCTTGCGCCCGAAGCGCCTTTCGAGCGCCACCACCATGTCGGCCAGGCTGGCGTCGTCGATCGGGAAGGCGCTGTAGATCGCCGCGTCGGACACGCCCGACTGGGCATTGACCAGCGCGTGGAACTGGGCAGCGATCTCGGGCAGCGCGACCAGCCGGCCGTTGTCGATCACCGTGCGCAGGAAGTTCTGCAGCGCGGGCGACAGCGGCAGGTTGGCCACCGACGTGACGAGGTCGTAGACCTGGTCGGGGCGCACCTTGGGGTTGTCGGCGTACTGGCGCAGCTGCACGTCACCGGCCACGGTGGCCAGTGCGTTCAGCTGCTGCGCGGTCTGCGCATCGCCACCCGCCTTGAACAGCGCCTCGGCGTAGGGCCTCGCAATGGTTGCAAGCTCGGCCATGGCGTCAGAGTTCCGTCTTCAGGCGCGACAGCAGGTCCGCATGCACGCTGGCGTTGACCTCGCGACGCAGGATCTGCTCGGCACCCTTGACGGCCAGCTCGGCAACCTGCGCACGCAGGGCTTCGCGGGCCTGGACGACGGCCTGGTCGGCCTCGGCCTTGGCGGCTGCGACGATCTTGGCGGCTTCGTCGCCGGCGCGTTGCTTGGCTTCCTCGATGATCGAGTGGGCCAGGCGCTCGGCGTCGGCCAGGCGCTTGCCGGCGTCGTCGCGGGCAGCGATCAGCTGCTGCTCGACGCGCTGGTTGGCTTGCGCCAGCTCGGACTTGGCCTTGTCGGCCGCGGCCAGGCCGTCAGCGATCTTGCGGGCCCGCTCATCCAGCGCCTTGGTGATCGGCGGCCAGATATGGCGCATCGAGAACCAGACGAGGATCGCAAAGACAACCGCCTGCAGGAACAGGGTTGAATTGATGTTCACGGCACGATCCTTTCGCTCGTGAAAGGGTCAGGACGGGAAATCAGGCGGCCAGCTGGAACGGATTCGCGAAGGCGAACAGCAGGGCGATGGCGACACCGATCAGGAACGCAGCGTCGATCAGGCCGGCCAGGATGAACATCTTGGTTTGCAGGTCGTTCATCAGCTCAGGCTGGCGAGCCGACGATTCCAGGAACTTGCCACCCATCAGGGCGATACCGATCGAAGCACCGATGGCGCCGAGACCAACGATCAGACCGCAGGCGAGAGCGACGAGGCCGAGGATGTTTTCCATGTTTTGCTCCTAAGGAGAGTTTTGGTGATGAAGGAAGGAAACGAGAAGAACCGGATCAGTGCGCGTCGTGCGACTGGCCGACGTAGATCAGCGTGAGCATCATGAAAATGAACGCCTGCAGCGTGATCACCAGAATGTGGAACAGGGTCCAGACGGTCCCGGCCACCACATGCCCGACGCCCAGCCAAAAGCCGCCGGACAAGGGGTTGAATTGCCACGCCCACACGCCACCCATCAGCGCGATCAGCATGAACACGAGTTCGCCGGCGAACATGTTGCCGAACAGCCGCATGCCGTGCGAAACGGTCTTGGCCAGGAACTCGATCATCTGCATCAGGAAGTTGACGGGGTACAGGAACCACCTGTCGCCGAACGGTGCGGCGATGAGTTCATGCGACCAGCCGCCGATGCCCTTGATCTTGATGTTGTAGAAGATGCAGACCAGCAGCACCGAGACCGACAGACCCAGCGTGGTCGACAGGTCGGCCGTGGGCACCACGCGGTGGTAGTCGGCATGGCCGAGCGCCGGGCCGACCTTGTGCCAGATGGAAGGCAGCAGGTCGACAGGCAGCATGTCCATGAAGTTCATCAGGAAGATCCAGACGAACACGGTAAGCGCCAGCGGCGACACCAGCTTGCGGCTGGTGGCGTTGTGGATCACGCCCTTGGCCTGGTTGTCCACCATTTCGACCAGGATCTCGAGCGCAGCCTGGAAGCGGCCCGGCACGCCCGAGGTGGCGGCACGCGCAGCGCGCCACAGCACGAAGCAGCCCAGCGCACCCAGCAGCACCGAGTACACCAGGGAGTCGAGGTTGAACACGCCGAAGTCGACGATCGAGGTCTGCTTGGCAGGCTCGAACGACAGGGTCTTCTGCAGGTGCTGGAGGTGGTGGACGATGTACTCGCCGGCGGTGGGCGCGTGTCCTGCTGCTTCTGCCATCTCTGTTTGAACCTGTAGTCTTATCGTTTCACCGGCCGCGCCACAACAGCGCGACCCAATAGGTTTTCAAGCACAGCACCAGGGCGACCAGCAGCGCCGGCCAGCTCAAGTGCGGCAAGAGTCTGGGTGCCAGCACCAGCAGCGACACCGACACCAGCAACTTCACCAACTCCCAGACCATGAAGCCGACGGCTCCGGACCCGGGGGCAGTGCTGCTCAGCCTGCTGGTGATGCCGCGCGCCATGACGGCACCAGGCAACACCACCACACCGGCACCGTACAACGCCGACCACAACGCGTTCAGATCCCGCATCACCGCCCAGGTGGCCAGTGCGACGACCACGCCCACCAGGGCCTGGAACCGCACCACCCGCCAAGGCGACACCGAGGGATGCCGCTCGCGCCAAGCCTGGGCTTCTTCGGGCGACAGGCTTTTCACCTGCTGCTCTTCGACCCCATCTTGTCCGGCATCGGCCCACGTGTCCGAGCGGTTCGTCCGTTCTGACATGTGCAGCTCTCTCTTACCGGCCAGTGGCAAAGCGGCGGGAGTATACGGTCAAACCCGTGCTTTTCTCGGCATCCCACCCCATTGCTGCGGATTGACCTCTCAACGTGTCTTCACGTAAGGAAGCGTTGCTTCGGGCGCCGTGCTGAAATGCGGGGCCGCTGGCTGCGGCGCCCCTCCTCCTTGATCCGGAACCGCCGGTCTCGCCGGCTTTCCAAGTGCGCATGCTGCTTGCCCGATTGTTGTTGCCGCTGGCCCTGGGCCTGCCTCTGGCCGCCTCCGCCGCGTTGTTCGGCGGCTCGCCCGCCGTCGTCAAGACCGATCAGGTACGGGCCGAGCTGGTGGCCCATGCGCCCGAGGGCGTAGCCGACGGCAAGCCCGTGTGGCTGGGCCTGAAGATCACCCACGAGCCGCACTGGCACACCTACTGGAAGAACCCCGGCGACTCCGGCCTGCCCACCACGCTGCAGTGGACGCTGCCGCCCGAGGTGAGCGCCGGCGACATCGCCTGGCCCACGCCCAAGCGGCTGCCGGTGGGCCCATTGATGAACTACGGCTACGAGGACACGCTGCTGCTGCCCGTGCCGGTGACGGTGCCCGCCGGCTACGCCGCCCCCACGCTGGAGGTGAAGCTGCACGCCGAATGGCTGGTGTGCAAGGAGGTGTGCATTCCGCAGTCGGGCGACTTCTCGCTGGCGCTGCCCACCCAGGCCGCCACCGCCGGCAATGCCGCCGACTTTGAAGCGGCTGCGCGCAACACGCCGGTGGCCGCGGCCGGCGCCCGTGCGCAGGCCCGCCTGACCGACACGGCCCTGCAGCTGCGCATCGAAGGCCTGCCCGCCGCGTGGCAGGGGCGCCGCCTCGCCTTTTTCCCCGAGACCGCCGGCGTGATCGACAACGCCGCCGTGCAGCAGGTGCGCTGGGAAGGCGGCGCCTGGCAGGCCAGCGTGCCGCTGTCGGCCGTGCGCAGCGAAAGCCCCGAGCGCATGGCCGCGGTGCTGGTGGCCGACGGCGTGCCGGCCGGCGTGGAAGTGGCCTTCGACGTGCCCGGCCCCTGGCCCGACCCGGCACTGGCCGCCGCTGCCGCGCCGGCGGCCGAAGCCGCAGCGCTGCCGGGCACCGCCCCGCCGCCGCCCATGGGCTGGGCCGCCGCGCTGCTGCTGGCGCTGGGCGGCGGCCTGCTGCTCAACCTGATGCCCTGCGTGTTCCCGGTGCTCTCGCTGAAGGTGCTGGGCTTTGCCAGCCATGCGCACGACCGCCAGGCGCGTGTGGGCGGCGGCCTGGCCTATACCGCCGGCGTGGTGCTGTCTTTCCTGGCGCTGGCGGCGCTGCTGCTGGCCTTGCGTGCGGGCGGCGAGCAGCTGGGCTGGGGCTTCCAGCTGCAGTCGCCCGGCGTGGTGGCGGCGCTGGCGGCGCTGTTCACGCTGGTGGGCCTGAACCTGGCCGGCGTGTTCGAGTTCGGCTCCATGCTGCCGGGCAACCTGGCCACGCTGCGGGCCCGGCACCCGATGGCCGACGCCTTCCTCACCGGCGTGCTGGCAGTGGCCATCGCCTCGCCCTGCACCGCACCCTTCATGGGCGCTTCGCTGGGGCTGGCGGTCACGCTGCCGGCCGCGCAGGCGCTGGCCATCTTCGCGGCGCTGGGCGGGGGCATGGCCCTGCCCTACCTGGCTGCCAGCCTGTGGCCGGGCGTGGCGCGGGCCATGCCGCGGCCCGGCGTGTGGATGCAGCGCTTCAAGGTGTTGATGGCGTTTCCGATGTTCGCCACCGTGATCTGGCTGGTCTGGGTGCTAGGCCAGCAGGCCGGCATTGACGCGGTGGCGGCCTTGCTGGGCCTGCTGCTGGCGCTGGCCTTTGCGGCCTGGGCCTGGGGCGGCCCGGGCTTCGGCCGCGGCGCACGGCTGGGCTTTGGCGGCCTGAGCGTGCTGCTGCTGGTCGCGGCCCTGGGCTGGGCGCTGCCGGCGCTGCGCGAGCCCGCTGCGCCGGCCACGGCCGCGCCCGCTGCAGGTGCCGCCCACGACGGCGTGGCCGCCACCTGGGAACCGTGGAATGCGGCCCGCGTGGCCGAACTCACCGCCCAGGGCCGGCCGGTGTTCGTCGACTTCACCGCGGCCTGGTGCGTGACCTGCCAGTTCAACAAGCGCGGGGCGCTGAGTGATGCGCAGGTGATGGCCGATTTCGCGCAGCGCCAGGTGGTGCTGATGCGCGCCGACTGGACGCGCCGCGACGCCGCCATCGGCGCCGAACTCACCCGGCTGGGCCGCAGCGGCGTGCCGGTGTATGCCCTCTACAAGCCCGGCGCCGCCACCGCCGCGCCGCAGCTGCTGCCCGAGGTGTTGAGCGTGCGCACGCTGCGCGAGGCGATCGCGCAGTTGTGACTTAACTCTTGGCGAAGTTGGCCGGCAGGCCCGGCACGTCCACCTGCAACGTGAGCACGGCGCCCGCCAAGGGCGTGCGGGCCAGCTCTTCAGCGGGGCGGTTCTCGCGGCCGGTGGTGATGTATAGCGTCTTCAGGTCGGGGCCGCCGAAGCAGGGCATCGTGGGGCACTGCACCGGCAGCTTCACCTCGCGCAGCACCTCGCCGCGCGGCGACAGGCGCAGCACCCGCGCGCCCTCGAACATCGCCACCCAGTAGCAGCCTTCGGCATCCACCGAAGCGCCATCGGGCCGGCCGCCATAGTCGGCCAGGTCCATGCCCGGCTGCTTGACCGGAAAACGCACCCACACCCGCTTGCCCGACAGCGTGCCCAGCATCGGGTCGAAGTCGAAGGCGTAGATGGTATGGGCCTTGGTGTCGCTCCAATACGCGGTGCGGCCGTCGGGGCTCCAGGCCAGGCCGTTGGCGGTGGTCACGCCTTCGGCCTCACGCGTGAGTTCGCCGCCCGCCCAGCAATACAAGGCCGCTGCGGCACGGTCGCGCGGCTCGTACAGCGTGCCGGCCCACATGCGGCCCTGCGGATCGGCCTTGCCGTCGTTGAAGCGCTCGATCGCCGGGTCATACGGCGGCTTGGCCAGCCGCTGGCTCTTGCCGGTGGCGGGGTCGAAGCTGAACAGCCCGCTGCGCAGCGCCAGCAGCAGCTCGCCGCCCAGCACCGGCGCGCAACAGGCCACGTCGGTGTCGAAGGCCCACTCATCGTGCTGGCCGCTGGCGGGGTTGAAGCGGTTGAGCTTGTGGCCCGGGATGTCGCACCAGTACAGGCTTTGCTCGGTGGGGTGCCACAGGGGCGATTCGCCGAGCAGCGAGGGCGCGACGGGGATGACGCCGATGTCGTCGTTGAGCTTCATGCGCGCTCCACGGCCAGCGTCATCGTGCCGGCATGCGTCTGCCCCGGCGGCAGCGACACCAGGCCGTGGGCCAGCGGGTCGGCCATCTGGATGGCGTTGCTGACATGGCTCACCGGCTCCACGCAGTAGTAGTCCTTGGTCTGCGGCGTGAACACCACCAGGTAGGCCAGGTCGGAGGTGATACGCATCGACAGCTGCTCGTCGCGGATCAGCGCCGCGCCCTGCCAGCCCTGGAAGCAGTTGTCGAAGCGCAGCTCGCTCACCGGCGCATCGATGGTGGGCTGGGCCACGGCCTGGCGCGGCAGCTCGTCGGCAGGGTCGGAATCCCAGCGCTCGGCCACCTCGATGTGCAGGTGGCTGTGCGCCCGCTTCGGGAAGTACGGGTGCCAGCCCAGGCCCACCGGCTGCGTGCGGTCGGCCTGGTTGGTGATGGCCATGCGCAGCTGCAGACCGCCGGGCGTCAGCGTGAAGGTCTGCGTGGCCTCGAAGGCGAAGGGCCAGTGGTCGTCGGCGGTGTGCACGTAGCGCAGCACGGCTTCGGTTTCGGTGGCGGAGACCACCTGCCACGGCCGCTTCCAGCCCACGCCGTGCACCGAATGCGGGCTCTGGTCGAAATTGGGCTGCGTGGTGTAGGCCTCGCCTTCCCAGTCGAAGTGGCGAAAGCCGATGCGGTTGGAATACGGCACCAGCGGATAGCAGCCCGAAGGGCGCGAGGCCGCCAGCTCCGCCGGCTCGGTGCTGCGCAGCACGGCCACGTCGTCCAGCCACAGGCCGGCGATGCAGCCGCCCAGGTCGGGCCGAAGCGCCAGGCGCAGCGCGCCGGCACGCAGTTCAAGGATGTGCGGGTTGGGCAGGGGCTCGTTCATGCGGCGCATGCTACCGCCCGGAAAATGACCGACGGGCACGCCGGGCCGCCCCAAGGGCCCGGCGCCTCCCCCTCGGGGGGCGGCGAGCGCAGCGAGCTGGGGGCTGAACTCATTCAGCCCAGATGGGCCATGAGGTAGTGCGACCCCGGCAGCGGGTTGAAGTAGTACGGCGGAATCTCTTCGAAGCCCAGCGAGCTGTAGAGCTCGCGCGCGGCTTCCATGTCGTCCAGCGTGTCCAGCAGCATGCACGAGTAGCCGGCTTGCAGCGCCCGGTCCATCAGCGCCTGCGCCAGCAGCCGGCCCAGGCCGAAGCGGCGGAAGGCGCGACGCACGTACAGCCGCTTCATCTCGCAGGCGTTGGGATAGTCCGACTCCGGCAGCGGCCGGAAAGCGCCGCAGCCGGCCAGCTCACCATCCACGAACACCAGCATCAGCGCGCCCGCGGGCGGCGCATAGTCGCCGGGCAGGCCGGCCAGCTCGGCATCGAAGTTCTGGAAGCACAGGTCCACGCCCAGCTGCTCGGCGTACTCGCGGAAGATGTGCCGCGCCTCTTCGATCAGCGGCAGGCTGTCGGCGGGCACCAGCGAGATGTCGGGGGGTTCCGCCATGCCTCAGCCCCCGAGCGACGCGACCCAGGCCGCACCGCCCGCGCACAGCGCCAGCACGAGCAGCGCCAGCGCGCGCTGGGCCAGTCGGTCGGCCGAAGCCGGCGTGCCGGCGGGCAGCTGCTTGTCGCCCGACAGCATCGGGCCCACCAGGTTGCGGCCCTTGGCCACGCGGTAGAACACGATGGCCAGCACATGCAGCACCACCAGGCCGATGATCAGCCACTGGCCAGGGCCGGTGTGCCAGCCGGTGGCGGTGGCCGCGGTGTCGCCCGAGACGAAGCGGTACAGCGGCCCCTGGTTGGCGATCTCGTCATCCGCCACCAGGCCGGTGCCCACCTGGGCCGACAGCACCGCCAGCAAGGCAAACACTGACAGCGCGCCCACCGGGCTGTGGCCCACCTCGAAGTGGCCGCCCGGCCCGGCATGGCCGCGCAGGTAGGCGAACACGCTGCCCGGCCCGTAGATGAAGTGCGTGAAGCGCGACCAGCGCCCGCCCACCAGGCCCCACACCAGCCGGAAGGCCAGCAGCGCCAGCACCAGGTAGCCCAGGCGGAAATGCCAGACCATCGCATTGCCGCCCACCTTGGCAGTGACCACCAGCGCGATGACCGCGGTGGCCAGCAACCAATGGAACACACGGGTGGGCAGGTCCCACACCCGCACGCGCTGCAGCGACGTGCCACCACCGTTCATTTCAAACGCTCCAGGGAAAAGGCCTTCACACCGGGGAAGATAACCGGTCGGCCGCCCCGCTTCCAGCGCAGCGCGCGGATGGAACAAAAGCGGGGGCTCGTCCGTACACTCGCCAGGCCCTGCGTCGCGGGGCCGTGTGCCCACCCAGCCTTCAGCCCGGAGAACCGAATGAAGAAGTCCGTATCGACCGCACTGGCCGCCCTGATGGTGGCCGTGGCCCTGCCGGCCGCCGCCCAGTTCCAGAAGCCCGAAGACGCCATCGAATACCGCCAGGGCGCGCTCTTCGTGATGGGCCAGCACTTCGGCCGCATCGGCGCGATGGCCAACGGCAAGGTGCCCTTCGACGCGAAGGCCGCGGCCGACAACGCCGAGATCGTGGCCACGCTGGCCAAGCTGCCCTGGGCGGCCTTCGGCGAAGGCACCGACAAGGGCCACGGCACCAAGGCCAAGCCCGAGATCTGGAAGGAACAGGACAAGTTCAAGGCCGCCGCCACGAAGATGCAGGACGAGACCGGCAAGCTGCTGGTGGCCGCCAAGACCGGCGACCTGGCCCAGCTGAAGACCGCCTTCGGCAGTACCGCGCAGACCTGCAAGGCCTGCCACGACGACTTCCGCGCGAAGTAAGCCGTCAGCCGTCCGCCAAGCCCAGCACCACCCGGCGGGTGCGGGCGGACTTCTTCTCGATCTTGCTGACGAACACACCGCCGATGTCGGCGGTGTTGCCCACGTGGGTGCCCCCACAGGGCTGCAAGTCCACCCCTTCGACCTCGAGCAGCCGGATGCGGCCATGGCCGCGCGGCGGCTGCACGCTCATGCTGCGCACCAGCTGCGGGTTGGCGTCCAGTTCGTCCTCGCCGATCCAGCGCTGGCGCACCGGGTACGCTTCGGCCACCAGCCGTGCCAGGCCGGCGTTCAGCGCATCCTTGTCGAGCGGCTCGCTCATGTGGAAGTCGAGCCGGGCCGAATCGGCGGTGATGGAACAGCCGTCCACCGGGTGCGGCACCAGCGCGCACAGCAGGTGGGTGGCGGTGTGGAAGCGCCGGTGTCGCGCACGGCGCGCCCCATCGATGCGGGCCTGCACGGGCAGGCCGGGCTGCAGCTCGGCCAGCAGCGCCTCCTGCCCCGGCGCGGGCACATGCAGGATGCCGGCTTCGCCCTTGCGGGTGTCGGCGATCTGCAGTGCGCGGCCGTCGGGCAGCAGCAGCTCGCCGCGGTCGCCGGCCTGGCCGCCGCCCAGCGGGTAGAACACGGTGCGGTCCAGCACCACGCCGGCGGCGTCGGCCGACAGCACGCGCGCCTCGCAGGTGGTCAGGTCGGCGTCTTCACGGAACAGTTCTTCGGTGGCCAATGGCTTACTCCACGAAAAACGGCGAGGCCAGCAGCACCTCACCGTGAGGGCCTGACAGCCGCGCCTGCAATGCCGGCCCGGGGCCGGGCAGGTGCGTGACGTGGGCGGCCGGCAGCAGGGCCGCAGCGTCACCGGGCAGGCCACGCAGCTGCAGCTGCCGCAAGCTCAGGCCGCTGTCCGGCATGCGTTCGGTCGGGTGCGCGCCGTCCCAGGCGATCAACGTCGGCAGCGCGCCGCCGCAGCGCGGCAGGCCGTCGTCGGGCACGGTGATCTGCCAGCGCAGCAGGCCGGCCGGCGTGGGGCGCTCGGCGGCCTGCACCCGGCCCGGGTCCTGCCCTGCAGCGGCCAGGCGCTGCTGGTCGGCCAGCAGGCTGCTGCTGCGCATCACCCAATGCAGCAGCTGCGGGCCCTGGGCCAAGGCGGCTTGCACCGCCGGCGTGTCCAACCCGAACCAGCGCGCACGGCCCGGGGCCGGCGCCTGCGGGTCGATGGCGATGATCTCCAGGTAGGCGGCCTCGAAGCCTTCGCCGCCCAGCCGCAGCAGCCGGTTGTGGGTGCCCATGAAGGCATGCTGGCCGCCCGGGCCGGGCTGCACGCCGAAGGTGGCCTGGCACCAGGCGGCGCCTTCTTCCAGGTTGCGGGCGCCCACCACCAGGTGGTCGAGTTGTCTAGACATGTGCACCTGCTACAGGCTCACCCGGCCTTCGATGCAGCCGGCCACTTCGCCGCCCACCCACACGTCGGTGCCGTCGTGCGACAGGTACACGCGGCCGGCGCGGCCCAGCGCGGTGCCTTGCGCAGCGACGTACTGCTGCGGCGCTAGACCGGCCCCCATCAGCCACTGGGCCACCGCGGCGTTCAGGCTGCCGGTGACGGGATCTTCGAAGTTGCCGCCGCCGATGAAGGCGCGCAGCTCGAACTGCGCCTCATGCCCCGCCGGATGCGGCGCCACCACGCCCAGCTTCACGTCGCCCAGCGCTGCGTAGTCGCAATGCAGCGCCAGCACGTCGGCGGCCGAATCCAGCATCACGCCGGCCCAGCCGGGGCCGTTGTCGCACCATGCATGGTGAAGGATGGCGTCGCGCGGGATCTTCAGCCCGGCGCAGACGCGGTCCAGCACTTCGTCGGGCAGCGGGCCTTCGCGGCGCCGTGGCGGCGCGGCAAAGGCCAGGCGCTGCACGTCGCCGGCCATTTGCCGCTGCACCCGCACCAGGCCCACTTCGCACTGCTGCACCACCTGCTCGCCCTGGGGCTGGCCGCCGGCCTGCAGCCAGGCGTGGCAGCTGCCCAGCGTGGGATGGCCGGCGAACGGCAGCTCGCCGATGGGCGTGAAGATGCGCACCCGGTAGTCGGCCTGTGGGTCGGTGGGCGGCAGCAGGAAGGTGGTCTCGGACAGGTTGGTCCAGCGCGCGAAGGCGGCCATGCGCTCGTCGCTCAGGCCTTCGGCGTCGTGCACCACGGCCAGCGGGTTGCCGTACAACGCCCGGCCGGTGAACACGTCGAGCTGGGTGAAGCGGCGGCTTGTGGGTGTGCTCATCGCTGGGACTCCAGGGCTTGTTGAAACACCCGGCCCAACGCCGCCACGCCCTGCGTGATGCGCTCGGCCGACACGGTGACGAAGCTCAGACGCAGCGTGTTCATGCGCGGCGCGCTGGCGTAGAAGGCGGCGCCCGGCACATAGGCCACACCGGCTTCCACCGCTTTGGGCAGCAGGGCCAGCGTGTCCAGGCCCTCGGGCAGCTCGACCCAGAAGAACATGCCGCCCTCGGGCAGCTGCCAGCGGCAGCCGGCGGGCAGGTGTTGTTCCAGCGCGGCCTTCATCGCATCGCGCTGGGCCTTGTAGCGGGCGCGGATGGTGGGCAC
>CAKZXL010000862.1 GCA_937883885.1 uncultured Aquincola sp.
GGCATCAGCGTGGAAACGGCGCTGCTGGTGCAAGGCCATGGCACGGGCCAGCCGGTGACCGCCACGCGCGTGACCAATGCATCGACGACGACGGAAAGCGCCGTCTACTTCGTGCGGCCCTCGGTGCCGCCCACGGTGTGCGCGCCACGCACGCCGCTGTCCATCGCCAACGTGGAAGTGCGCAAGCTGACGGACTCGAGCACCGTGTTCAACCTGACCGAGTGGACGGGGGTGCCTGTGTACCGGTTCGTGGACGTGAACACCGGGCAGTTGCTGCCTGCGGATTGGTACTAGCGTCCATTTGAATCGCGCACACGATGCGGTCATGGCAGCAATGGCTCGGAGGGAAATCCGCCTGATGACAGCAGAGATTCGCGTCACACGCGCGCATCTGCGTCCATTGGATCAGCGTCGCCGTGATGCTGAAACGCTAGCCCCAAGCTCGGCAAAATTGCGGACTCAACAACATAACCTGGTTCCTAGAATCGTTGGAAGCCACTAACGAGTACCGCCACTGCGCTGAGTGGCAACGGCCACCGTGCAATGGGTGGAATCTCCGTTTGTGGCGCTCGTAGGGGACACCATGCCGGGATTCCAGGATCGCTTTGAAGTCACCTTCGCGGATGGTCGTAGGTTGGTCGACTGGGGCGTTGTTTGGCGGATCTTCTTCGATCGCTACCGAGTGGAAGCATTCCTGGATCCCTCCTTCCAGGTCCTATCGCCTCAGGAGGGCATTGTTGGATGGACGGGCTTGCTTCCGCGCGCTGTGGAGATCGACATGGATGCCGCTGCGGCGAGTGCGCGACAAGACGCCGACGCGGCTGTGCGCGACCTGGGTCTGAAGGTCCAGATGGACGGCCTCAGTAGCGCCGACCTCAAGCACCTCATGAGCACTGAACTTGTTGGCCTGGACGCCGCGCAGTCCAAGTTCCGCGCGCTGCTCGCGGAGAACGCCCGTCGGAACGCAAAGTCGCTCCAGGCCAACCTGGGCGCCTGGACAATGGCCTTGCATGTTGCCGAAGGGGCCAGAGACCTGTCTGTCATCGTGCTCGGCATCGGCGGCACCCTCCTCACCGGAGGCGCCGGTGCCCCGTTGGCCGGCCTGTTGACCTCGTCTAGCGGATCAGTCCTTGGCGCTGTGGCCAAGGTGCAAGACCAAAGGGTCCCGATGTCGGTGCAGGAGGCGTTCGGCCGAGTCGTGGTCGGCGCGACAATCGACTTCTCATTTGGCCTTATCAGCTTGGGAGTCGACAAGGCACTTAAAGCGGCCCATGCAGGCAAAGTTACAAAGCAGGCCATCGCGATCTTGGTTGACACAGGCAGCGGCGCGCTGACATCGCTGGCGATGGCAGACCCAGGCCCTGACGGGCAGCCGTTGTCGCTGCAGGTTGCGACCAGCGACGCTTACGTGGACGCAGTCGTCAAGAACACGATCAAGTCCGCGGTGGAAGCGCGGTTCGGGAAGGCGGGGGCGAAGGCGGTTCGAGGCGTCGTCTTGCCGGCACTCGCAGCCTTGATGCCGCGAGGGGATCCGAAGGCCGGCGTCGCCGTCAAGACGTTGAACTCCTTGGCTGCCAAGGGCATAGAGAGGGCTGGAGTCGCTGCGCTGAAGCCCTTTTTTGAGAGCGCCCAGCCGAGGGGCAATCCACGGGCAGCCGTACACGCCGGTGCTGCCGCAAACCAAGCACGGCTTGGCTCCATCTTCCCCTGATGTCAGGAAGTCGGCGCATGGCCGTTGAATGGCGGTCCCCGGCCCGCGCGAGACCCGCGCGTTCGGCCGAGGTCAGGTCCCCGCGACCTACGGCCGCTCGCCGCGCTGCAACCGCGCCTCGATCTCGTCGATCACCGGCAGAAGCTCCGCCACGCTGTCGATCACGTAATGCGCGCCACGCGCGCGCAGGGCGGCGGTGGCGGCTTCGCGGCGGGCCTGTTGTGCCTCGGCATCCAGCGCCTGCCACTCGGCCAGCGTCAGCCCGTTGGCATTGCCGCTGACGGCCAGGCCCACGGCCCAGGTGCCGGCGTTCAGGCCTTCTTCCAGACCCACGCCGGTGTCGTCCACCTTCACCACCGTGTGCGGCGGCCACACGCCGAGGTCGGCGAAGCTGCGGTACATCATCAACGGGCTGGGCCGGCCGGTGGCCAGGTCGCCGGCGCACACCAGGTTGTCGGGAACGTAGCCGCCGCGCGCGGCGATCGGCGTCACCACCTCCATGATGGGCCGGTTGTAGCCGGTGGTGCTGCCGATCTTCAGGCCCCGGCCGCGCAAGGCGTTCACCACGTCCACCGCACCC
>CAKZXL010000863.1 GCA_937883885.1 uncultured Aquincola sp.
CGCGCTCGGGCGCACGCGCGGCGGCTTCCAGCGCGATCAATGAGCCCATGCTGTGGCCTACCAGCGCGGCCCGCTGCACGTCGGCGGCGTCCAGCAGCGCCAGCACCCAGTCGGCCAGCGCCTCCACGCTGGGCAGCACCGGGCCGCCGCTGCGGCCGTGGCCGGGCTGGTCCACCGCCAGCACGCTGAAACCATGGTGCGCGAACCAGCGCGCCGCCAGCGTCCACACGCTGTGGTCGTTGAGGGCGCCATGCACCATCACCACGCAGGGCAGGGTGGGGTCGAAGGGCTTGCCGCCGGTGTAGGCGTAGGCCGGCTGCGGGCCCTGGGGGTTGTTGACCTGCAGCTTCATGGCGCCTTCTCCGCCACCTTCAGCGCGCGCTTCAGGTCGTCCAGCAGGTCGTCGGGGTCTTCCAGGCCCACCGACAGGCGGATGGTGCCGGGCCCGATGCCGGCCTGCGCCAGCGCCGCGTCGTCCATGCGGAAGTGGGTGGTGGAGGCCGGGTGGATCACCAGCGAGCGGCAATCGCCCACGTTGGCCAGGTGGCTGAAGAGCTTGAGCGCCTCGATGAAGGCCTGGCCCTGGCGCCGGCTGCCCTTCAGGTCGAAGCTGAAGACCGCGCCGCAGCCGCGCGGCAGCAGCCTCTGCGCCAGCGCATGGTCGGGGTGGCCGGGCAGCTCGGGGTAGGCGACGCCGGCCACCATCGGGTGCGCGGCGAGAAACTCGACGATGCGCCGGGGGTTGTCCACATGCCGAGCCATGCGCAGCGGCAGCGTCTCGATGCCTTGCAGGATCAGCCAGGCGGTGTGCGGGCTCATGCAGGCGCCGAAGTCGCGCAGGCCCTCGCGCCGGGCGCGCAGCAGGAAGGCACCGACGGTGCTTTCCTCAGTAAAGCGCATGCCGTGGAAGCCGGCGTACGGTTCGGTCAGCTCCGGAAAACGGCCCGAGGCGTCCCAGTCGAACTGGCCGCTGTCCACCAGCACGCCACCCACCACCGTGCCGTGGCCGCACAGGAACTTGGTGGCCGAGTGGTAGACCAGGTCGGCGCCATGCTCAAACGGCTTCATCAGCCAGGGCGTGGTGAAGGTGCTGTCCACCAGCAGCGGCAGGCCGGCGTCGTGCGCGATCTGCGCCACGTTGGGAATGTCCAGCACGTCCAGCCCCGGGTTGCCCAGGGTCTCGCCGAACAGGAGCCGCGTCTCGGGCCGGATGGCGGCCCGCCAGGCGTCCAGGTCGCGCGGGTTGACAAAGGTGGTGGTGATGCCGAAGCGCGCCAGCGTGTAGTGCAGCAGGTTGTGCGAGCCGCCGTACAGCGCGCTGCTGGCCACAACGTGCGAGCCGGCACCGGCCAGCGTGCAGATGGCCAGGTGCAGCGCCGCCTGGCCGCTGGCGGTGGCGATGCCGCCCACACCGCCTTCCAGCGCGGCCATGCGCTCTTCGAACACCGCGGTGGTCGGGTTGCTGATGCGGCTGTACACATGGCCCGGCCGCTCCATGTTGAAGAGCGAGGCGGCCTGCTCGCTGCTCTCGAACACGAAGGAGGTGCTGAGGTGGATGGGCAGCGCGCGGGCGCCTGTGGCCGCATCGGGCGCGGCGCCGGCATGCAGCGCCAGGGTGTCGAATCCGGGGTCCAGCGGTCCGGGCATGCAGTCTCCTTGAATTGCTATCACGGCCCGGCGTCAAGAGGGCGCAACTGCCGGGCGCCATCCGGAAGATTGTGTGCTATGTTGCCGCCGTACCCCGCCTCGGAGCACTGCCATGAAAGTCAGCGACATCCTGCGTGTCAAAGGAAACACGCTCTACACCGTCACGCCCGATGAACCTCTGGCCCTGGCCTTGAAAACCATGGCCGAGCTGGACATCGGCAGCTTGTGCGTGATGAGCCATGGCGACCTGATCGGCATGCTCACCTTCCGCGAAGTGATCCAGGTGGTGGTGCGCAATGGCGGCGTGGTGGGCGACACCCTGGTGCGCACGGCCATGGACGACCAGCCCCTGACCTGCACGCCCGAGACCGAGCTGGACGAAGTGCGCCGCATGATGCTGCAGCGCCACGCCCGCTACATGCCGGTGCTGAACCAGCGCACGCTGATGGGCGTGATCTCGTTCTACGACGTGGCCAAGGCGGTGGTGGACAGCCAGGACTTCGAGAACCGCATGCTCAAGGCCTACATCCGCGACTGGCCGGTGGACCAGAACGCCGAAGCCGAGGCGGAAGCGGCCCAACCCAAACTCTGATGTCAGCCCCCAAGCTCGCTGCGCTCGCGGCCCCCTAAGGTGGCGCGCCCGCCCTTGGGGCGGCCCGGCCGAAGCACAATCGAGGGCCCGGCGCCACGGCGTTGCCGGGCCCTTTCTTTTCCTGCTGACTGGTTCTTGCAATGCCCGGCTCCACTTTCGGCGAACTGTTTCGCGTCACCAACTTCGGCGAAAGCCACGGCCCGGCCATCGGCTGCGTGATCGACGGCTGCCCGCCCGGCATGGCGCTGAGCGAGGCCGACATCCAGCCCGAGCTGGACCGCCGCCGCCCCGGCACCAGCCGCCACGTCACCCAGCGCAACGAGCCCGATGCGGTGGAAATCCTGTCGGGCGTGTACGAGGGCCGCACCACCGGCACCCCCATCTGCCTGCTGATCCGCAACACCGACCAGCGCAGCAAGGACTACGGCAACATCCTCGACACCTTCCGCCCCGGCCACGCCGACTACACCTACTGGCGCAAGTACGGCCTGCGCGACCCGCGCGGCGGCGGTCGCTCGTCGGCCCGGCTCACCGCGCCCACGGTGGCGGCGGCCGCGGTGGCCCGCAAGTGGCTGCATGAAAAGCACGGCACCACCTTCACCGGCTGGATGAGCCAGCTGGGCGAACTGCCGGTGGCCTTCGAAGACGCGGCCCACATCCCGAACAACCCCTTCTTCGCGGCCAACGTGAGCCAGATCGCCGAGATGGAGGCCTACATGGACACGCTGCGCAAGGCCGGCGATTCCTGCGGCGCCCGCATCGAAGTGCTGGCGCAGAACGTGCCGGTGGGCCTGGGTGAGCCGCTCTATGACAAGCTGGACGCCGACATCGCCTACGCGATGATGGGCATCAATGCCGTCAAGGGCGTTGAAATCGGCGACGGCTTCGGCGTGGTGGCCCAGCGCGGCAGCCTGCATGGCGACGAGCTGTCGCCCGAGGGCTTCAAGGCCAACCGGGCCGGCGGCGTGCTGGGCGGCATTTCTACCGGGCAAGACCTGCGGGTGTCCATCGCCATCAAGCCCACCAGTTCCATCCGCTCGCCCAAGGCCTCGATCGACCGCGCGCTGCAGCCCACCACGGTGGAAACCTTCGGCCGCCACGACCCCTGCGTGGGCATCCGCGCCACGCCCATCGCCGAGGCGATGCTGGCCCTGGTGCTGATGGACCATGCACTGCGCCACCGGGCCCAGAACGCCGACGTGGCGCTGCCGGTGCCGCCGATTCCCGGCGCGGCTTAGCCGCCATTTGGCCCTTCAGATCCATCAGAACTGGCCGACAACCTCAGCGTGCTTGTAACCGCTGTGGTCGTCACCGATGTTGAAAAAGATCGCCGTCGCTGATCTGCGGCTTGGCATGCACCTGCACGGGTTCGAGAGCTCGTGGATGCGGCATCCGTTCTGGAAGTCGCGCTTCGTGCTCACCGATGCGGCCGATCTGCAGGCCGCCCTGGCCAGCGGCATTGCCGAATGCTGGATCGACACCAGCCTGGGCGCCGACGTGCCGCCGCGCGACGACCGGCCCACCCCCGCCGCCAGCCCGGCGCCCTGCCTGCCCGCCGCACCTGCAGCCGCGCCGACTGTTGCGCAAGCGCCGGCCGCAGCGCCTGCAGCGCCCGCCATGCCCCCCGCGCCCTCGGCCAGCCTGCAGGAAGAACTGCGCAAGGCCCAGCAGGTGTACCGCCGCTCCAAGCAGGCGGTGGCCTCGATGTTCAACGAGGCGCGCCTGGGCAAGGCCATCGACGCCGAGCAGTGCCTGCCGCTGGTGGAAGAGATCTCCGAGTCGGTCTTCCGCAACCCCGGCGCGCTGGTCAGCCTGGCGCGGCTCAAGAGCCGGGACGAATACACCTACATGCATTCGGTGGCCGTGTGCGCGCTGATGGTGGCGCTGGGCCGCGAGATGGGCCTGGACGTGGCTGCCTGCCGCGAAGCCGGCCTGGCGGGCCTGCTGCACGACATGGGCAAGGCCGCGATGCCGCTGGACATCCTGAACAAGCCCGGCAAGCTCACCGACGACGAATTCGCGGTGATGCGCAGCCACCCTGAGCGCGGCCACGAGATGCTGCTGGGCGGCACCGCGCCCGACGCGGTGCTGGACGTGTGCCTGCACCACCATGAGCGCATGGACGGCACCGGCTACCCGCACCGGCTGCCGGGCGAGCGCTTCTCCTGCGTGGCCCGCATGGGCGCCATCTGCGACGTGTACGACGCCATCACCTCCAACCGGCCCTACAAGGCGGGCTGGGACCCGGCCGAGAGCATCGCCCGGATGATGTCCTGGAAGGGCCACTTCGACGAAGCCATGCTGGGCGCCTTCGTCAAGAGCTTGGGCATCTACCCCATCGGCTCGCTGGTGCGGCTGGAGTCGGGCAAGCTGGCCGTGGTGGTCGAGCAGAACCCGGCCGCGCTGGTCTCGCCGGTGGTCAAGGCTTTTTTCTCCACCCGCTCCAACATGCCGATCGCGGTCACCCGCATCGACCTGGCGCAGGCCGCCGGCCGCGACCGCATCGTCGGCCGCGAACCGCCGGGTCAATGGAACTTCCCGCAGCTGGCCGAGCTGTGGGCCGGCGACGCCGCCCCCGGCCGCCGCTGACGCACCCCGCCTGCAGTTCGTCGCTTCCATCCGCACTCTGTCGCACCGCCACGTGATGGCCTGAAGGGGACGCCTACACTGCGCCCGCCCTGGCCATGCGGCTGCCTTACCCAGGCGGCCGCAAGGGGGCGGACGACAAGATCTTCAGGAGCGAGCGAATGGGCAACAAGGGCCTGAAAACCGCGGCCGTGGTGGCGGCGGTGCTGGTGGTGGCGGGCATCGCCGCCGCGGTGAACAGCCAGCGGCAGGACGCGCCCGCAGCCAAGGCCGATGTGGTGCTGGAATTCACCGCGCGCGAAGTGGTGCAGCCGCAGTCCATGCCGCTGCCGCTGGTGCTGCAGTTCTCCGGCCCGCTGGTGGCCCCGCAAACCGCGGTGGTGCGTGCCAAGGCCGCCGGCACCTTGCTGTCGCTGGCGGTGGAGGAGGGCAGCCGCGTGCGCGCCGGCCAGGCGCTGGGCCAGGTCGACCTGGCCGAGCTGGACAGCCGGGTGAACGAACGCCATGCGATGCTGGAATCGGCTCGCGCGCAGCTGGCGCAGGCCGAGCGCAACTACCAGTCCAACCTGCGGCTGGCCGACCAGCAGTTCATCTCCGCCAATGCGCTGGACACCTCGCGCTCGCAGCTCGATGCAGCGCGCGCGCAGATGAATGCCGCCCAGGCGCAGGTCAACAGCCTGCGCGTCACCCAGCGTGATGCGGCCCTGGTGGCGCCGATCAGCGGCGTGGTGGCGCGCCGCCATGTGGTGCCCGGCGAAAAACTGGCCGCCGAGCAGCAGGTGCTGACGCTGGTGGACCTGGCCCGGCTGGAGCTGGCCGGCAGCGTGGGCACGCACGAGGTCTCGCTGCTGCAGCCCGGCATGCCGGTGCAGGTGCAGGTGGAAGGCGTGGCCACGCCGGTGGCGGCGCGGCTGGCGCGCATCGCGCCGGCGGCCGAGCCGGGCACCCGGGCCATCGGCGTGACCGTGGCCTTCGACAACCCCAAGGAAACCTTTCGCGCCGGCCAGTACGCGCTGGCCCGCGTGGTGCTGGACGATCCGCAGCAGCGCCTCACGCTGCCGGCCAGCGCCATCGGCCACCAGTCGGGGCAGGAGCATGTGTGGCTGATCGAAGGCGGCGCGCTGGCGCGCCGCGCCGTCACCACCGGCCGGCGCGACGAAGCCGGCGGCCGGGTGGAAGTGCTCGAGGGCGTGGATGCGCAATCGCAGGTGCTGGCGGCGCGCTTCGACAACCTGCGCGAAGGTGCCAAGGCGGTGCTGCTGCCCGGCAAATCGGCCGCGGTGGCGGCCAGCGGCGCTTCGGCGCCGGTGATCAAGTGAGCGGGGCCGCATCATGTGGATGACCCGCGTCGCCATCAACAACCCGGTGTTCGCGGCCATGGTGATGGCCGCGCTGTGCGTGCTGGGCGTGTTTTCGTATGCCCGGCTGGGCGTGGAGCAGCTGCCCGACGTGGCGCCGCCCATGGCCTACATTGACGTGCGCTACCCCGGCGCCTCGGCCGAGGCGGTGGAGCGTGAAGTCACCAAGGTGATCGAAGAGTCGGTCAACGCGGTGGCCGGCATCAAGCGCATCACCTCGCGCAGCTTCGAGGGCCGCAGCCAGACGCAGGTGGAGTTCAACCTCAACGCCGACATGTCCCGCGGCCTGCAGGACGTGCGCGACCGCGTGGCCATGGTGCAGGGCCTGATGCCGCGCGACGCCAAGCCGCCCACCGTGGCGCGGGTGGACAACGAGAACAGCCAGCCGGTGGTGGTGGCCGCGCTGCTGTCGCA